>DASXQM010000001.1:0-15460 GCA_036507195.1 Pyrinomonadaceae bacterium
GCGCGCGCGTCGATGCTGCTGTTGGTGGGATCCTCGCCCCCAACGGGTTGATCAGTTTGCCGGACCCTTAACTGCAGGGCTCTCTCAATAAGAGGTCCTAAGCGAGCCACTTCGCCTTCCAGTCCGCGATTGGCAAGCGAAAGTTGTCGCGCTTCGTGAACGAAAGCCAACAGGTTCTCCTCGGAATTAAAGAACACGATCCCACTCAATAAACCTTGTGGTTTTGGCAGCAGAGCGACTTCGATTTCAGTAATAACACCGAGCGTACCTTCGCTGCCAATAAAAAGATCGAGCACATCCATCTCGGGTGCAACGTAATAGCCGGAGGCGTGCTTGCGCGTTTGCGGCATTCGATAACGCGGCAGCTGCGTCTCAAGAATCCGGCCGGATGGCAGCGGAAGCTTGATTCCTCCCCCTGCGTCAGCATGCAACTCACCACGCCGGAGATCGATCACGTCGCCGGTTGCTAACACAATCTTGAGCCGCTGCACGTAGTTTCTTGTTGGCCCATACTTGAACGTGCGCGCGCCTGAAGCATTTGTCGCGACGGTGCCGCCGAGAAAACAACTGCGCTCCGTGGGATCGGGCGGATAGAAAAGGTTCTCGGATTCAACGAAACGCTGCAAATCGAAAAGCCTGACACCGGCGGCGGCGACAGCGCTGCCACCGGGCTGCTTGTGAACGATGCTTTTTATCTGGTTCAGTTTGTCAGTGGCGAGCACGATGCCAGCGAAAGGGATGCGGCCGCCGACAGTGCCCGTGCCGGCCCCGGAAACTGTCACCGGGGTTTGAGCGCCCGTTGCGCCGCGCAAAACTTCCGCTACTTCCGCGGTACTCTCCGGAAAGACGACGCGCTCGGCACGACCGTCTCGCATGTGACTCGCGTCAGAGAGAAAGGACTGGATTTCGTCGGGATTAGTTTTAGTTAACACCGTAAACTTTACTCACAAGTCTTTGGGCCTACGCCCCAGTTTGGGGGCGTAGCCCCTGTGTAATCTTGCGACTCGGAAGGTCGGAGACTGTCGGAGACCTTCCGCACATCAGACAGCATAGCCGAGCCAAACTGTGTCCTAAAAACGTTGACTTAGGCCAACTGCAATTCGCGTTCGCGCAAGACTTTAATCCGGTCGCGCAGCTCAGCCGCTCGTTCAAACTCGAAGCGCTTGGCAGCTCCGCGCATTTCAGCTTCAAGTCTTGTTATCGTGGCTTCAATGTTTGCCGCCGAATAGTCTTCGATGTCGTCCAGCTCGGTCGGCACCTTGAAGTAGTCGGCTTCAGAAGCAGTAATCAAGGTTGACTCGATGGGCTTCACAATCGTCAGCGGCGTAATTCCCTGCTCCTCATTATAGATTTCTTGAATCGCACGCCGGCGACGCGTCTCGTCCATGGCGCGCTTCATCGAGTCGGTAATGCGGTCGGCATAGAGAATTGCCTTGCCTTTCGAGTTGCGCGCGGTACGCCCGATTGTTTGGATGAGCGATTGCTCCGAGCGCAGAAACCCTTCTTTGTCGGCATCCAAAATAGCCACCAGTGAAACTTCCGGCAGGTCCAATCCTTCGCGCAAAAGATTGATGCCGACCAGGACATCAAATTCGCCACGTCTCAGGTCGCGCAAAATCTTTATTCGCTCGAGCGTTTCGATATCCGAATGCAAATAACGAACGCGCACGCCAACCTCGGTAAAGTACTCAGTCAGATCCTCGGCCATCCTTTTAGTCAGGGTTGTTACCAGTACACGCTCATTGCGTTCCGCTCGCTGACGGCACTCTTCGAGCAAGTGATCTATCTGGCCTTTCACCGGATGAACTTCCACTTCCGGGTCCAGCAGACCGGTCGGCCTGATGATCTGCTCAACGACTTCACCGCCGGACTTGGTTAACTCATAAGGCCCGGGGGTTGCTGAAACATAGATGGTCTGCCCGATGCGTGCTTCAAATTCACTGAAATTTAACGGCCGATTGTCGAGCGCCGAGGGTAAGCGGAAGCCATACTCCACGAGCGTGCGTTTACGCGACTGGTCGCCTTCAAACATGCCGCGAACCTGGGGAATGCTTTGGTGCGACTCATCGATCACCATCATCGTATCGCGCGGCAGATAATCGAGCAGCGTAGGTGGCGGCTCGCCGGATTTCTTCCCGGTCAGATGGCGCGAATAGTTTTCAATGCCGCGGCAAAAGCCCATCTCTTTGATCAGCTCCAGGTCAAACATAGTGCGCTGATGTAGTCGCTGCGCTTCGAGAAGTTTGCCTTCCGCGATGAGCCTGGGTTCCCACCATTCAAGTTCTTCCTTGATGGATTTCAGCGCTCGCCTGATGGTGGGCTTCGACATTACGTAATGGCTCTTCGGATAAATCGGCACGCGTGAGGTGTGTTTCTGTATCACTTCACCCAGCAGCGGATCGATGGTGGAAATCGAATCAACCTCTTCTCCCCAGAGTTCAACCCGAAACGCCTGATCCTGATAACTCGGATAAATCTCAACTACGTCACCGCGGACCCGAAAAGTGCCGCGCTGGAAATTCACGTCGGAGCGTTCATACTGCAACTCCACCAGTTTCTGCAGTAGCGCTTCACGCTTGATGCGTGCTCCCGGTTCGAGGAAAAGCAGCATGCCGTAGTAAGCATCGGGATCGCCGAGGCCATAAATACAAGAGACGCTGGCGACCACGATCACATCGCGCCGCTCAAATAGCGCCCGCGTCGCCGACATTCGCAGGCGATCGATCTCTTCGTTGACGATCGCTTCCTTCTCGATATAGACGTCGCCGGCGGGCATGTAGGCTTCGGGTTGGTAGTAGTCGTAGTAAGAAACAAAATACTCGACCGAGTTCTGCGGGAAGAGCGACTTGAATTCCTGGTAAAGCTGCGCCGCGAGCGTCTTGTTGTGGGCAAGAACCAAAGTGGGACGCTGTGTTATCTGAATGACGCTGGCAATGGTGAAAGTCTTGCCACTCCCGGTTATGCCGAGCAGGACCTGGTCCTTGGAACCATCGTTAAGTCCGCGCACAAGCGTTTCGATAGCCTGTGGCTGATCGCCTTTGGGTTCGTAACTGGAGTTAAGTTTGAAAGCCATGTGTAAGTTGGTAAATAGTAAATGGTAACTCGCAAATAGTGAAAAGCGGGCGAGATCAAAACGGTCGTACTGTTCCGTTTCAACAGCAAACATGACTTAGGTCCGCCGGGTAGTCCGTTCCGTAAGGCTCTGTCGAAACTCAAAAATCCCACCCACGGGAGTGGGTGGATGGTTCAAGTCCGGCCTACAACAGCGGTGTCCGAAGTTTTGAATTCCACCCACGGCAGTGGGTGGGGATTCGTAAAAGGATCCGCTCCAATTCTGGTAGGTGGGATCTGAAAAATCCGCCCACTTCCGTGGGTGGGATTTCTGAGTTTCGACAGAGCCTCGTCAGGGCTAAGAACGCCATCCTCTCGAACAGGAGAGACGGAAAGGCCCTTGGAACAAGTTGCTCTTCATTCCAAGTGCTCAATGGTTGGTCAGTTTGAGTTTTACTACTTCATACGGAATGAGCGAGTCGTCCTCTGGACGTGAAACGGTGTTCGCCTGCGGAATGTCCGAAGTTTTGAATCCCACCCACGGGAGTGGGTGGATTGTTCAAGTCCGGCCTACCAGAGGCAGCGCGGATTCTTTGGGAATCCCACCCACGGGAGTGGGTGGATTGTTCAGATCCCGCCTGTAGTGATCGGAAGCGGGAAAAGGCTGGACTTGAACAATCCACCCACTCCCGTGGGTGGGATTCGTAAAAGGATCCGCTCCATTCTGGAAGGTGGGATCTGAAAAATCCACCCACTCCCGTAAGTGGGATTCTGAGTTTCGACACAACCTCGTAAGGGCGAGCAACGACACCCTCTCGAACGAAGCAGATACGGAAAGGCCCTTGGAACAAGTTGCTCTTCATTCCAAGGACCCAATGGTTGGCTTAGTGCTTTTTCGTTACCCTTTACCCTACGCTCTTTCCTTTCACGCTGCCGAATGCGCGACTTTGCTGCTCTGGCTGCCGAGCTGATTAATCGCCTCTAATATTGCGGTCCGCACTTCGGCAGGCAAACTACTCGTAGTCAGGCGTCGAAATGCCGGAATAATCTCCGGGTCGCCACTGGAAGCCAGAAGCTTGATCACGGTCAGCCGCAGTTCGATACTCGGATGGTTCCTTATGACCTGCACCAGGGGCTGAACTTCCCCCGCCTTGGCCACCAGGAAAAGAAACGAAAATGCAGAATAAGAGTTTTCGGGGCTGTCGCCCATCAGGTCCTCGATAGCTTCGTCTACCAAGCCTGATCCTGCGAGAGCCGCGCCGATATCTCGGCGCTCTGCAGGGGAACCTTCGCGCAGAGCAATGTTGAAGAACGACGCCGCACGATCCGGATCGAGTTCGTAAAGCAGGCGGACGGCTTCGTTTCTGACCTGGGGTGAGGGATCTTCTAAGGTCTCGGTGAGATGGTCAAATGAAGTAACACGGACACTCGATGGCTGGGCGACTTTGGTTTCATTTCGCCGGCGCGCATGGTTTTCGGCAGCTCGTCGCAGGATGGCTTGCTCCCGCCGCCAGCGCTCTTCCTCAATCTGGTTAAGGTCTGCCTGATTGCGGACGCCACTCTTTACAACAGGCGAATAGGCTTCTTCAATGTACTTGCTGGTTGATTTCCCTTGTCCCCGCAAATGAACATCCTTCCCCGGTTTGGACGCGAGCTTCTTTTTCATACTGCTAACTTCTTGTAAAGCTATTTAGAGCTCATTCCCACGAGCCATGAGTCTCTGGATTCAGGTGAGTCTCCGGATCTTCGATGCGTTCGTCCGGGGCGCCACCGGTCAGATCGCTTGACGTCAACTCACCCGCATAGAGACTTTCTCCGGAATTCGCTGATGCGTGTGCCGCCAATGTCAAAGGAGGCGCGGGATATGACCAGCCTGGCGCAGCCTGGCTTGAAAGATTCCGAGGCTCGACCGCTTCCGGGTTTCGAAGCAAGTTGAATTTCGTGATAATTACACGGCTTACGCTTAAGCCAATGCTGCTGTCGAGATCGCAGACCTGTTCGGCAACGACCCTTTGCGAAACTCTCTCAAACGCGGAACGAAGCTCTTTCCCTGCCGAAGCGGGGCCATCGGCCAAAACCAATTCAAAGTCGCGTCCGCCAACAACCCGGCTGCGAGAGTGATTCAGCAGAAGTACCTGAGCCTGGTTATGGATTCTTCCCGTGGCGACAACCACCAGATGAGAAGCTTCCGTTTCGAGCTCCAAATCGATGGCCCAACGCGCAAAGGCCGGAGTGAGATCCCCATCTCGCGCCACTACCAGAAACGGTTCGCCGCATATGTTGGCCATCATCTGGCCATGTCCCTCACCTTCGGAAGGGCCGACAGCAATCTCGCTTTCGGGAACACCCATCTCCCGGAGAAGAAAATGCAACCGGCTGAGAAGCCACGAGCCGTCTTCGAGAAGTGATGACGCCAATCGAGTTGGCGCAAACACTTCTTCCACTCTTTCATCCGCGACCGGTGAGCCACACTCGCTGCACGTTGCATCACTGACGGTAACGACAGCAAGCGCATGAGCATTCGGTAGTCGAAAAAGAGCATGTCCGGTCTTGCGACAACTGACCTGAACCTCCCGCTCCACCAACCCGACCTCTTCAAGTCGCTCTATCGAAAAGTCGTATGTCTCAGCCGTACCTTCAGTGAGCAGCTTCGCAGCGTAACCCTCCTGATGGGCTTCTCTGGCACCGCGCAAGAAGACCCGCGCATTCTCATCCTCGAGCCTTGAGGCGGCAAGAATGCGCCGGCTCATCGTGTCCTTTCGCAAACTGGTGTACAGGGAATCGGTGTCTTGCTTAGCGACAAATCGCTTAAAGCCCTCTGGTATGCTTGGTTTTCCCTGTACCCAGTTAGGAAAGTCTTCTGCCTGGACGCCGCCATTCCCTTGCGCCTCGCTCTGAGCTAGAAGTAGTGCGCGGACGTCTCGGCAGAAGGAGTCGAGCTTTCTGAAAGGCTCTGGGGTGCTGGCTTCATAGACGATGCCCGCGCGAATACCAGGAACCTCTGCCTGGTCATCGAAAATAAGAAAGAAAACATGGTCGTTGAGACAAAACAAATCACCCCGAACATAAGGTTCGCGATTTTCAGATTCGGTCCAGGCCGCAACTGCAGTCTCCATCTCTCTAATTCGTTCCGGGCCCAACAGCACATGGTCGAAGCAACTGACTCTTGCGGATCGGATCAGAGGAGTTAAATTCTTTTCCTGTAGTTCTTCAAGTAACTGCGTACGTCCTGCTCCCTCTATTCCGTAACTGAGACTCTTGCTCTCGACGAATAACATTGACACTTCCTGGCCTGCCTTTCAGTTTCGCACTGCAGACTATCTAGTTCGGGTGGGTGACAGTAATCCGCACTGTCTCTTGACCAGTAGCTTTCGACGGATAACGGCGCTGCCGAGCGATTCTCAAGGCCAGCGCCTCATAACTATCCATTCCGGCTTTATGACTCGCGATTGATGCTTTCAATACTCGACCATTTTCAATCTGCATAACGACGTTTACCGACTGAGCCTCAGACTTCGCTTGCTCCTTTTTGTCTCCAACACCGGCAATGGGCTCATTCCTTGCGGCCAACATGCTGACCGGCTGATCAGGTAGAGTCCTTTCGTCTGCCTTGCTTGCTGTGGCGCCGTCCTCGTGAGCTTGAGATTGCTCGCTATCTGATGCCGGCTCTTTTTCCCTGGCCGCTCCGGTTTGGATCCTTGAGTTCTTTCGCGGTTGATTCTGCGGAGCGTTCGCCAATGGCTCGGCGGAGGTTTGAATCGCCGGCCGGCCTTTGCTCTCAATAGCTGGAGGCAATGACGAACCAATCTCCGCTCTGCTCCTAAATCCGCCGGTAACCGCGATAACGGTGGAGAGACCTGCCATCATCAGGCCCGCGGCAGCCATCATTAGAACTGTTCGGTTAGTTGGCTGACGCGGCTGCGAAAGGGCTGGTAGCGCAAGCATCGCCAACTCTTTCACTTCCGTAGGAACGGTGGACGTCGACGCTGGTATAGCGAAGCGTTCAGGTTTCGGCAACGTTCTTTCTGTGGCGACAGCTTCGATCTGGACTGCGTTTTCGTCCCAGCATCCCAGCAATTCTGAGACAACTCTTTGCAACGAGTTCTCGATCGATCTGCGCGAGGAAGCAATGAGAGGATTGAAGTTGAACGGCGATAGTGGTTGGGCCAGAGCTACGCAGATTGCCTGCAAGCCGCTGAGGTTATTCAGTTGCGCGTCAACCAACTCGCCTTCCTGAAAGAAAAAGGTGGCTGGACCTTTTGGATACTCGATAAGCAGGCGCCCGGTTTTTCGTTGATGACGAAGGATTCCAACTATATCCGACAGCGGATAATCATTGAGGTGACCTGTCAATACGACGAAACGGCTATTCTCCATGTTGCTACTCCTTAACTTCTTGCTCCAAGCTAATACGGTTTTGCCGGAGCCTTTGCGCGCACCTCACTTGCACCTCGCCTGGACGCCGCAGGGTAGATTGGAGTCGGGAAAGGCCTGCGAAAGCCGTTTAGCCAGAATGGGATCGAGGGTCTCCAGAATCCTGAATTCAGCAATCAACGCATCGTTTTTCCCAAGTTCCTGATATGCCAGGGCTAGTCCGTAGTGGGCTTTAGCCATATCCGGGCGAAGGACCGTAGCCCGCTTAAATGCGTCTGCGGCATCCTTATGACGAGCCAGACGGAAGTATGCCAATCCCAACCCGTATTGCGCCTCCGATACATCGGGTTGTAACCGTACCGAATCCTTGAAGGCTTTAGCCGCGTCTTTGTTCTTATCGAGTTTGAGATAAGCCAAACCCAGACTCAGGTGAGCCTCCGCAGAATCCGGTTGCAATTCAATTGATTGCAGATAGGCTGCCACTGCCCCCTTTAGATCACCTTCGTCGAACCGTTCTCTCCCGGCCTTGAAATATTCAAGGCCCTTCATATTGGCAGCAATTTCCCGCGGCGGCGCGTTCGGCGCGTTCTTAGAGGCGACATCTTCGACCTTCGTCTCTTCACTTGCAGTTATGTTTGCTGAAAGCGATGAAGAAGTTCGCAAATTGGGCTGTTCGCTGGAGCCATTCGGAGATTCACTGGTACCGGGCGCTGATGCGAAAGGCTTTTCCGCTGCCACCGGTTTAGTAAGCTCGGGCTGTGGATCGGCGCTAAGAACGCTGGAGCCATTAGGTGGTTCACTGGCACCGGGCGCTGGCGCGGAGGTCTTTTCGGCGTCCACCGGTTTAGTAAGCTCGGGCGGCGGATCCAGCCCAAGAACTAATGGCGCACCAGGTGTATTGCTGCCGGTTGAAGTAGTCGGTGCGTTTGCCAGTGCTATAAGATTTGAAACTTTCAAGCCAGTTGCCGCCGGTATCCCGGGGGCCTTTCGGGTGGAGGCGGGCTCGACGATTTTTGCAATCTGGTCACCAAAATAGTAGGTGAGCGTCCTATATGTAACCTCGATTGGCTCATGTTTCAGTGTCCCGCCCTCGAAGACGAGAAGGCTGGTTACCATCTTTGTCCAATTGCCGAATCTGTCAATTTCGTAGTCGTAAGCCTCCCTGCTAAGGATCGTGCCGCTCTCGTCCCGCAGCGTCATTTCAACGATGTTGCCCTTGTCGTCGTATTTATACTCTTCCTTGCCGACAAGAGAACCCGACGGATAAGAAACGTTTTCGACCCGGTTTCCCCTGGGACCATACGTCGTGATTTCCAGCAACTGGCGTGGCCCTTCTACTAGCCTTTCGCCTTGAAGTTCGAGCTTCGCAGACTCCGTCCTGACTCTCCGCACGGAGCCAGTTAGCCCGTCTTGTTCTTTCGTGCTATCGAGGATGGTTACCGCGGCAGGTTGACCCTTAGTAACGATGTTTTGCGCCTGAATGGAACCGGAAAGCATCAAAATAGATGCCACACCCAGAGCACGGATCGTCCTTGTGGAACTAAAAAACATTGCGCCCCCTCCAGTTTCAAATTTCGAAACACTGACTGCAACGCCCAGGCCAGGGAAAGGACAACAGAGCGAAGTAGCGGTAGCAGGTTTGAAAGATATCCGTTCCGTTGGATCCCAGGTTCGGAAGACTCCAAAGAGACCTGACGCCGTTGCTAGTTATCGCCAACGTGACTCAGCCGAGCCCATATCTTGTACAAACCGAAGCGCAGAATACAATAAGTAGTTATAGATTACTAGTAAAAGTATTGCGAATTTGTTAAAGCCATGTCCCAGCGCACCCACTCAACTCTCGGTCCCATAGGTCACTACCACCTCGCGGTAGCGGGTGGATGGTTCAAGTCCGGCGTACAACAGCGGTGTCCGAAGTTTTGAATTCCACCCACGGGAGTGGGTGGATTGTTCAGATCACGCCTGTAGTGATCGGAAGCGGGAAAAGGCTGGACTTGAACCCCACCCACTCCCGTGGGTGGGATTCGTAAAAGGATCCGCTCCAATTCTGATAGGTGGGATCTAAACAATCCACCCACTCCCGTGGGTGGGATTCAAAAACTCGGTCACCGCTGTTTGTAGCCCGGACTTGAACCATCCACCCACTTCCGTGGGTGGGATTTCTGAGTTTTGACCCACCCGCTACCCGCGAGGTGGTACTGACTTTCACCGGGCTCGCGACTTGAGTGGCCGTATCACGCGCTTCGCTCTAACATCCTTTGCCGGCGACGGAGCGCCATCGCGAGATAGAGGATCAGGCTCAACAAAACAAGTGCTCCAATCAACGTAGCCAGACGATTCGCCCAGACCCATTGGAGGGCAGATTGACCGCGGGTTCTCCAGTTAAGAGAGCTGGGCGACTCGGAACTGCTGGAAGAGCTTAGAACCGGTTTGGAACTCGAGAGCGTGGCGGGGGGCGCAGTCGTCGAAGCCGGGGAGCTCGCCGATGTTGAAGCCGTTGGAATGGAAGATTGAGAAGGAACAGCAGGAGACAAACTGTTTGTAGCGTTGCTCGCCGATGACTCGTTGTTTCCGCTAGTCAAGTGATTGTTTGCGCCTATGTTTAAGTCAGTGTGTGGATTGCTTGGCCGGCGCCGATTTTGCGGCGGTCGGCTTTCATTCTCCACGCGCGCTTCTTCGGCTACTGCGTTTGCAGTGTTATCGCGCAAGCTTCTGTTCGGCGCGGAGAAGATTACGTCCAGCTGATTCGAACGCTGATCGACGCGCGCGTTGGCTCCTGGCTGCAACCTGAAAGAAACGACCAAATTATCGCCGACTCTTTTAACCTTAACGTCTTTAAATCCATCTCCGCAGCAGTGGGGCAACTCGGAAGTGGACTCGGCAAGTGGGATCTTGACGTAGAAATGATCGCCGCGCCGGAATGCTTCATAATCGTTTAAAGCCGAGTCGGAAACAATCGTCAGTCGCGATCCTTCCGCGGCCGCTCCAGGTTGCAAAGCAGTAATGCGCTTCTGGTTAGGCGACTGCGCGGCAACTGGCATGACGGCAAACCAGAGCGAGCACACGAATGACAACAGCGCGACGCCGCAACGCTGTTTGCTTTCCAGAACTACGGACTTGAGAAGTTTGGTTTTCATTTAGTAATGAACCTGATTATCGCCAGCGCGGCCGTGCCGCCGCACAATGCGGAAAGAGATCTGCACTTCCGATGCGCCACTCAATCCACCAATGCGGCTGTGCCGCCGCACAGGACGGAAAGAGATCTATCTGCACTTCCGATGAGTCACCCACTCAAGCCACCAGTGCGGCTCTGCCGCCGCACAGTGCGGAATGAGATCTGCACTTCCCTTGCGCCACTCAAGCCACCAGTGCGGCGGCAAAGCCGCAGATGTAGATTGACTGATACAATTTCCAGTCAGCCTTACCGGATTGTGCGGCGGCAAAGCCGCAGGTGTAGGTCTGGTGATACGAACTCGAAGTTATTGTTCGTCGCTGAACTTGTAGCCAATTCCCCAAACGGTTAAGACCATCTGAGGATTTTCCGGGTTCTCTTCGATCTTGGCTCGCAATCGGTTGATGTGTGAATCAATAGTCCGATCGTAGCCTTCATACGAGTAGTCCCAGATCTTTTCCAGCAGGTATTTGCGGGGAAAAACCCTACCCGGGTTCGCTGCGAAGAGTCGCAGGAGGTCAAACTCTTTTGGAGTCAACTCAACCTGCCGCTCTCCAATGGTAACTTCTCGTCTGGCCGGGTCAATACGTAGCCGCCCGCGAGTGATGGGAGCTTCGTCTTTCGCACCGTCGCTGGGAGCCGGCGCCTTACTCCGCCGAAGCACCGACTTGATCCGGGCCTCAAGTTCACGCAGGCTGAAGGGCTTAGTGATGTAATCATCCGCGCCCATTTCCAGGCCAAGCACTTTGTCAACCACGTCGTCCTTGGCAGTGAGCATCAGAATAGGCAGCTGACCCGCCTTTTCCCTCAACTCTCTGCAAACGGCCAAACCGTCCATTTTTGGCAGCATGAGGTCCAAAACAACTGCGTCTGGAGGATCATCCAGGGCAGCCTTCACACCCATTAAGCCATCTTCAACAGTTTTGACGTTATAACCTGCACGAGAGAAGTACTCACTGATAGCGCTCGAAATATTCTCATCGTCTTCGACGACAAGCAGTGAAATCTTGCGCTCGGTCGGTTCGGCCGGTTGATAATTGTCTTTGGAATTTTTCTGTTTGTCAGTAGCTGTAGTTGTCATGAGAATGACTCGTTAGAGACTGACAAGCAGGTGATTAAGAGGTTGGCGCCATTGGGGTACGACGTCACTCGGGCGGAAGGAATAGTACAGGACAAGCCTGCCAAACTCAAGCCCTAAGATTGCCGGGTGCTGATGCAGTTTGATCCACCTGCCAATTACGATAGTTGCGGACCCATGAGGTCAGCACCACCTCAAAGGACCGCACGTTGTTCCGATGCGCAACTCAATCAACCAGTGCGGCTCTGCCGCCGCACAGTGCGGAAAGGCTCTGCCTTTCCGATGCTTGCTCTTCTTTCTTTGAGGCTGCGCCTCAGCTGGGAGGCGGAGCCTCCAGTCAATTTAGAGGTCTGACGGTAAGGCAGAAGCCTTACCGCACTGTGCGGCGGCAGAGCCGCAGGCGCAGATTGAGTGACACCAACCTCCAGTCAGCCTTACCACGCAGCGGGGAGAAAATTTTCACCTTTCTAATCCCACTCTTATGATTAGGACAGCCACGCGCCCATCACGGCTGTTTGACCCCCTGACCCGCGGCCGCAGCCACCGCCTTTCGCAAGAGTTCCTGGTACTGACTGAGTTGCTCTTTCAGTCGTGTCGTGACGGACGCGTCGCGACTAATTTGCTCCAGGACCGCAAGGCCTCGAGGATCGCCCAGGCTAACCAGCGACTCTCCGGCGGCTGTGGCCAGATTCCAGTCGCCTGTGGCGAATGCCTTAATTGCCGTTTCGGTAAGCAGAGAAAACGCCCTGGGGGAATCGCCGCCAATTCTGCCCAGAAGGCGTATTGCCGCCGCTCTCACCGCCGGCGAATTCCCTTTTTCGGCGTTAAGGAAAGCTAGGTCCAACGCTCGCTTGTCTTGTAATGCCGAAAGGCCGGACAAGGCCGAGGCTTTAATGTTATCTCGCCACGAAGGAGTGTTGGTCAGTTTAGCCAAAGCCTGATAGGCGTTGGGACTCCTGGTCTCGCCAAGGGCTAAGGCGGCGGCTTTGATTACCGCGTAACTCGGGTCACTCAACAACTTCTCGTACAAGCTTGCCAGCGAAGGGTCTTTTGAACTTGCCAGTGAAGTTACAGCCCGAGCACGAACTCGCGCGTTCGGATCTCTGGCAGCCGCGAGCAAAGCCGTACGAGCACTCTGATCTTTTACGTTCATGAGTGCGGTTGCTGCATCAACTCTAACTCCCCAGAATTTATCACGCGTTACCGCGTTTGCGATTTCTGCTTCGATTCTTCGCTTTTCGATTTCCGACGTGGTCGCGGCATTAGCGCGGCCGGCGAGTTGACTCAGGGCCCAAACTCGTCCCAGCACGTCTTCATCTCGAGTCAACTGGTAAGTCAAATCCTCGGTTGTCTTGTCAAACTGCACTTCCTTGATCAGCGTGCCGCGGTAGTCAAAGTTGACCAGCAAAGGTTTTGAGTCAACCGTGAGCGTAAAGCTTTGTTCCTTCTTTGGCAGGATTTGAACCCGCTCCAGCCGAACTCCCGAGGCCGTACCTATCTCTATGTCTACCGGTGTCTGAAAGAGCGCGACCTGTGGAAACTGCGAGGTGGCATCCGTGGTCTGCAGTTGTTCGACGGTAAGTTTTAGAGCCTTCGTCGACGGTTCATAGTTTTGCGTCACGCGAAAAATGGGATGACCCATTTTGTAAAGCCATTCGTCGAAGAACCAATCCATTGCCTGACCCGTTGACTCTTCAATCGCAATCCGAAATTGTTCCGTCTCAACCGGCTGGTTAGCATATTTGCGGAGATAGTGGTTGATTGCTCGCCACCAATTGTCTTCGCCGAGAGTCTGCCGCAGCATGTGGAGCACGGCGCCCCCGCGCGGATAGGCATAGGTATCAAAAACGGAATCCGGGTTGGCATAATTCTTCGTCACAATCGGGTGGCGATTGCCCCGCTTCCAGGCGTTAAAGTAAGCATCCTGATTTGCCTTGACGTCGGAATAAAGAAAATCGTCGCCCCCTAGCTTATGTTCATCCCACATCGCCTGGAAGTAAGTGGCGAAACTCTCGTTGAGCCAAATGTCAGACCAATCGCGGCAAGTGACGTAGTCTCCAAACCACTGATGTGCAAGTTCGTGTGACTGCAGACCGTCCGTGTTTGAATCGAGCTCAGTCCGCTCGTCGTGGATCATGTTGTCCGTTTGGGTGGTCGCGCTTATGTTTTCCATGCCGCCGCCAAAATCGCGCGCAGTCGTTTGCGCATATTTTGCGTAGGGATACTTCAAGCCTGTCTTCTCAGAAAAGAATTTCACCATCTCGGGTAAGCGAGCTGCAGTTACTTTGCCTTCCTTAACCTCATTGGGATAGACGTTGGTGATTATCGGAATGCCCTCATATTCGCCGACAATCGGCATGTATTCGCCAACAACAATCGAAGTCAGGTAGCTCGCATGTGGCTGATCTATTTTCCAGTGGAAGCTGCGCGTCCCATCGTTATTGTCTTTGGTGTCGAGCAGTCTTCCGTTTGAAATTACGGACAGGGGCTTTTCCACAGTGGCCGTAATTTCGGACGTGAAAAAATCATTGGGATGGTCGTAAACGGGAAACCAGTAATGGTTGTACTCACTCTCCCCCTGAGACCAGATTTGCTTAGGCCTGGTGGGATCGTCCGCGGATGGCTTAATAAACCTTAGGGCTGCCCCCACCAAACCAGGAATGTTCTTTTGGGATCCATTAGTGCGATATTCAGTCACAATAGTTAGTTCGTCGGCCGGCTGATATCCTCGCCCCAGCGCAATGCGCAGTTTTTGGTTTATCGCATCCATCTCAAACTTGAGTGGATCCATCTCAAACTGGAGTGGGCCCCCATGAGCCAATCTCACTGATGTGACAGTCATGTCAGCGGCGTCCAGCTCGATGCTTTTCAGGTTCGCAAGCAACGGCTTGAAAACCATCGTCTCAATGCCAATCAGCTGCTCATGTTCCCAGTCGAATCGAAGATCCAAAGCAACATGACGTGTGTCGAAGTCATGGTCGGGAATGTATTGCGTTGGCGGAAGAGGCCGCGATTGCTGCAGAGTCTGCGGCGGCCTATCAGAATCCGGCGCCGGATTGCTAAAGGAAGTCTGCGCGAGCACCATCAGTAGGGCTAACGAGACAACCGACAGTTCCCGACGAAAAAGACGATGATTCATATGATGATTCATATAAAGACAACTCCTCAGGGGACTGTTATTTAGACTCTGACCTCGTTGGGGAGAGAACTGATGGCAACATCTCGATAGTTGTTCCTGGATTTGGGTCGCACCATTGTTACACGGAAAACGGTCTGTCTGAAACTCTCCTGACTTGGAGCTCCTATTTTTCAAGCGCGCCACTCAATCAACCCGCGCGGCTCTGCCGCACAGTGCGGTAAGGCTGACTGGAAGTTGTATCAATCTACATCTGCGGCTCTGCCGCCGCACAGTGCGGTAAGGCTGACCGAAAGTTGTATCACTCAATCCACATCTGCGGCTCTGCCGCCGCACTTAGTCGATGCATTTCGAAGTTCATGAAGTTAAAACTGCCACGTTCTTGACAAAGTTTTTTTGGGCGAGCAGAATCTCGCCGCTTCTCAAACAATCTGGATCAAGCTTCGCAATGGCGATCGATGTAAACCAAAACTACGATGATGAATTCCGCTGCTCTATTAAAAACCACCCTTCCTGATTTGAAGTTAGTAAAACGCGGAAAAGTGCGCGACGTCTACGCGATCGACGACCAGCGTCTTCTCATCGTGGCCACCGATCGAATCTCGGCTTTCGATTGCATTCTACCTACTGCAATAACGCGCAAGGGTGA
>DASXQM010000002.1:0-14924 GCA_036507195.1 Pyrinomonadaceae bacterium
GGCTGGCAAAACTCGACTCAAGTGCTGGTCCCTCAACAAGTTATAACTGGTAATTATCCTCACCGAATCGGCAGGTTTTTGCTGAACGTCGAATTCAGCAACTGATGCGCCGAAAATCAGCAACCGATCGGCCTGCGTACACCCCCAAATAGCGCTACGATACCAGCAAACAGAAGGCACACTCCCACTGTGCCTCCACTGTTCCTGGGGCCGCACCAAAGAAAACCGCTAAAATTCTTCAAGAACCTCTCCTACTCAACTGAGATTGAGTTAAAACGAGCGTCATATAGGTGAAACAATGCTGAAACCTCGGATCGCATCCCCGACTCACGAGGAGGTCTTCCTCCAACGCTACGAGCGGCTTCGCTTGTCGGCTCTTTACTTGGTGCAAAACGATCAGCAGCTCGCCGAAGATTTGCTTCACGATGTTTTCCTTCAATTTACGGTAAGTCAGCCCAATCTCAAGACAATTGAAAACCTCGACGGATATTTGTACCGGATGCTGCGCAATATGCATCTATCGCAACTACGTCGGACGTCGCGCATGCGCGAAGCAACACGCCCGTTGCTCGACTACGACTCGGCGACGGCAGGGCTTGAGACACTGAGAAACCAAACCGAGGTTCAGGCGCGGGATGAATTGCGACGAATCTGCGAATACGCTCTATTGCGGAAGAATACGTCAAAGGCCGCGAGCGTTCTCATCCTCCGTTTCTTTCATGCGTACTACCCGGCCGAGATTGCACAAGTGTTGTGCAAGAGTCGGAACGTCGTAGATCAGGAACTCCGAGCAGCTCGAGCTGAAGCTAAAGCTTACCTCACTGATCCTGGTTCGCTGGCCTTCATGAATGAGAATCCTAAAGCCGAACCGCTTGGGCTCGACTCAACCAACGACACCGATGACCCTCTTCTTGACTTCCGCAAACTAATCTTTCTTTCGCCGGCTGGAGCATGTCCCACGCGTGATGATTTGCAGCAGTTGTTTCAGCCGCCCGACGCTGAAGGTCCCGACTGTAAGACGCTGGCTCATCTCGTGTGCTGCGAGCCCTGCCTAAATACGGTTAGCGCGACTCTCGGACTGCCTCTCCTGTCCACACGGCATCCGGAGAAGACTCTGGTGAGGGATTCGAGCTCGCGGAAGAAGTCAGGCGGAGGTCCGCCCGCAGGTGGTGGAGACGCTGGAGGCGGAGAGATGGATGGATTCGTAAAACATCATCGACGGCGAGTAAAAGAAGTGCTTGAGCACCATCCCAAGGAACTTCGCATTTCGGTCAACGGTTTCATTGTAGGCGCGCACACCGTCAATTCCGAGTTAAGCAAGCAAACGCTCACAGTAAATCTCGAAGAGCGAATAAGTTTTGTTGAAGTGTTTAGCGACCGAGATGTGCGAATGCTTTTCTGTTCCATCGACCCGCCACCGGACGGCCCAGGTGCATATCGAGAACTGATTCGTTTGAGCGACGGCCGGTCACTCGAACTGAATTTGGACTTTGCCGAGAGCAGTCCGCAAATCAATGTGATCTACAACGACCCTACTTATCGCGCGGCTCCGGTCGCACAGACGAGTGATTCAGCGTTCGTCGACAGCGTGCCTGCATCTATTCCAGAAAGGGCTCGTTTCGAGAAACTCAGAGGATTGAGCGAAAGAGTGATCTTATTACTCAAATCGCTTCGCGCGAGATTGGTTACGCCTCAGTTTTGGCTGCGTCCCGCAACGGTGACCAGCGTTTTTGCTTTGATCCTGGTAGGTGTCCTGACTCTTCTGTACCGGCATGTGCCGGCACCGCCGGTTACAGCCCCTGGACTGCTGGCGAAAGCGACCGTCGCTGAAGAGGTTGATGCCGCGAGGGTCGATCAGGTTCTCCACCGCACGATCAGTCTGGAAGAGAAGACCACTAGCGGCGAATTGATCGCGCGTCGAAAACTTGAGGTGTGGCAAAGTTCAGAGCGAGGCATCACTGCGCGACGGCTCTACGATGATCGCGGCCAATTGGTTGCCGGTGATTGGCGGCGGGCCGATGGCGTTCAGACACTCTACCATCACGGAACACAACCTAAGCTTCAGTTAGCACCAGACAAGAACGGTCGGGCTGCTCTCACTTTCGAGAATGTCTGGGAATTGTCGCCTTCCGCGAAAGAGTTTACCTCACTAATTGGAAGCACAGACGAAGCACGACTTGAAGAGAGACCGACTGGTTATGTAGTGAGCTACGAAGACGGAGGTCAGTTGTCAGCGCTCGAAAGACAGGGACTAATCAAAGCAACTTTGACTCTAAGCCGTGCGGACCTGCATGCCGTAGCTCAGACGCTGCTTGTTCAGCAAGGAGCCGAAATACGCGAGTATCATTTTGTTGAAGTGAGCCTTGAGCGTCGCGCGCCTGCGACGGTTGCCCCCGCAGTCTTTGAGCCAGATGCAGTGCTGGTTAGCGAAAGGACGAACGATGAAGGCGGAAGGATCAGGACTGATAGCGAGTCTGTTCATCCTTCATCCCTCATCCCTCATCCTTCCGTTGTAGCAACCGCCGAACTTGAAGTTGAAGTTCTCCAGAGGCTGAATCAAGTGGGAGCCTTCCTTGGTGAACAGTTGAGTCTGACGCGGACTTCGGATGGATCGCTGCTGGTGCAAGGAATTCTGGAAACCGACCAACGGAAAAGTGAGATTCTCCGCGCGCTCGGAGATGTCGCTCACAATCCCGCCGTCCGCGTCCAGGTCGAGACTGTGGCGGAAGCACAGAAACGCGAGACGCGACGATCGCCAGGTTCAATCACACTTCAGGGCGTGCAAGTAACCGGGGGATCAGTCCCCGTTGAGGCTGACTTGCGCAATTACTTCTCCAGCAAAAGGGGATTTTCGGGTGAAGCGCTTGATCAAGAGGTCCGTCGTTTCTCGACTCGGATCTTTAATCGCTCCATTCAAGTGCGCCTTCGGGCATTGGCATTGACGCAGATAGCAGAGAGATTCTCGCCCGCAGATCTCCAGACAATGGACCGCGAAGCATGGGCTAAGTGGCGCGCCATGGTTAATGAGCACGCACGAGCTTTTCGACGCGAGGTTGGAATGTTACGACATGAGCTTGAGCCAATCTTTCCGGCTCTCTCTTCAGAAACCTCCGGCATGGAAATCTCGAGCGATGCGGACTTGGCGCGCGCCGCCAGGCGTTTGTTTGAAATATCCGCTGCAAACGATGAAGGAATTCGCCGCTCATTTTCCGTGTCGGCAGATAACTCAAAAGCTACGGCTGTTAAGACTGAAAGCTTCTGGCGCGCACTGAGCAGCGCTGAAAGCCTGGCTGAAAAAATTCAAAGAGCAGTGGGGCAGTAGCCCGGGCCTCAGCAACGGCTCGTTCTTGTCAGTTTTCTGATCCGCGTTCAATCCGCGGAAATCTGCGGCCGATTATTCGTCGCTTCGGCATCAACTGTAATCCTGAACGTGAAACCAGTTCTCTTTACTTCGGAGGTAACGCAATGATCGCCAAACGCCCCTTGTCACTAATGGTCATCTTAGTTTTTCTGCTTTCTGCTTTTTGCTTACTGCCTTCTGCTCTTGGCCAGAGTGCGACCGCTACGCTAAGCGGTGAGGTTACCGATCAGAATGGCGCGGTTGTGCCGGGAGCAAATATTACGATGCTGAACACCGGCACCTCATTGAAGCGGCAGACAACAACAAATGACTCTGGCAACTTTACTATTCCTCTGCTCCCGCCGGGTACTTACACTGTGGCAGCGCTGCGTGACGGCTTTTCTCCTGTCGAGATCAGGGATGTCGTGCTCAATGTTGGCGACCAGAAGGCGCTGAAGATCGAGTTGAAGGCAGGAGATATCAACGCGCAGGTGCAGGTAGTCAACGAAGCGACGCTGATTAATGAATCGCCGGCGGTGGGGACGGTCATAGATCGCCAGTTCTTAAGCAATCTGCCGTTGAGCGGGCGCAGCTTTCAGTCGCTGATCCTGTTGACGCCGGGAATCGTGGCGACGCCGTCTGATGGGATCCGCCCGGGAGAGTTCAGCGTTAACGGTCAGAGACAAAATGCCAACTATTTTACCGTAGACGGCGTGAGCGCCAACACGGGAGTGAATGCCTCGGGCACCGACCCCGCACAGTTCAGCCAACAGGCTGGGGGGGCAATACCCGGAACGACTGCTTTGGGCACAACGGCCAGTCTTGTTTCGATTGATGCCTTGGAGGAGTTCAAGATCCAGGCGTCCACTTATTCGGCAGAGTACGGCCGCCAGCCTGGCGCGCAAGTGCAACTTGTTACCCGCTCTGGAACGAACGACTTTCACGGTACAGCTTTTGACTACGTGCGCAACGAGATTTTTGATGCTAACGATTGGTTTGCTAACAGCGAAGGGCTAGAGAGGGCACCGCTCAGACAGAACCAGTTTGGCGGAATCTTCAGCGGACCGGTCATGTTGCCACATTTCGGTGAGGGTGGTAAACCGTATTGGAGCGGTCGCAATAGGACTTTCTTCTTTTTTTCGTACGAGGGTCAGCGCCTGAGATTGCCCAACAGTGTCGAAACTAAGGTCCCTTCATTGCGTCTCCGTCAGGCCGCAGCACCGGCGGTGCAACCATTCCTAAACGCATTTCCACTGCCAACCGGACCAGAAACCACGACAGCAGTCGGCCAGCCTAGCGGTAGTGCGCCGTTTGCAACTGCCTATTCGAGTCCGGCAAGCGTGGATGCCTATAGTATTCGCCTTGACCATGCGGTCAATAGCAAGCTAAGCCTGTTCGGTAGGTACAGTTATACACCTTCTAATAGCCTGAACCGCTTCCTTAACCAGCTTACAGGAACTGTTCAGAAAGCGCGCACGCTGACATTAGGTACAACGCTGGTAGTTACTCCACAGCTGAATAACGAATTCCGGTTCAACTATAGCAGCAATCGGGGTCGGAAGAATTTCTCTATGGATAATTTCGGGGGAGCTGTCCCACCCACGCTGTCACAATTTACATTAGGGCACAGTGGGCCTGGACCAAAGCAGGGCACCTTCTTTTTTTTCCTGCCAGGCGCTTCGTTCGTTTCGGAATTGGGCGACAATGTTGATAACGCCACACGCCAGCTCAATATCGTGGACAACTTGTCCTGGGTAAAGGGCGCTCACCAGTTGAAGTTCGGTGTGGATTGGCGGCGGCTCAATACGACCTATGCCCCCTTTGCCTTTTTATCCCAAGCATTCTTTTTCAGTGAGGCTAGCATAGTCAGTTCAAGGTCGGACTTTCTGCTCCTCGGCTCACGAAAGGGGGCACGCCCGATCTACTATAACTTTTCCGCTTATGCGCAGGACACCTGGAAGCTCTCGCCGCGACTGACACTGGATCTGGGACTGAGGTGGGAGATAAACCCAGCTCCCCACGATGCCAACGGCTTGAGGCCTGTCGTGTTGACGGGCATTAACGGTACCGATGTCTCCAATGTGTCTATTGCTCCGCCCAATGCGCTGTTCTACAAAACCTTCAAAACAGCTTTTGCTCCTCGTGTCGGCATCACGTATGCGCTAAATCAAACTAGTGGACGCGAAACCGTACTACGCGGCGGCTTCGGTGTATACTACGATTTGGGAAGCGGGATGGCTTCGAGTCTATTCGGCGGGTATCCTTTCGCCAGTTTCGCTTTTCTATCCGGCCAATCCCTCCCCATCCCGCCGGAATTGGTCCAGCCTCCTGCGTATCCGCCAGTGCCGACGCAGTTGCCGATTCCTGATACAGACTTCAACGCGCTGGATCCGAACCTTAAATTGCCATACACGCTACAGTGGAATGTGGCGCTGCAGCAATCGCTCGGCAAACAACAGACAGTTTCCCTTTCCTATGTCGCATCTGCCGCACGCAGGCTGATCATATTTCCCGTTCTCAACGTAGTTGATCCTTTGACGAACACACGGCCGAACTCAAATATTGGCGAGATTCAATACGCCACCAATGGTCCCACCGCAGACTATCGCTCCCTTCAGGTACAGTATCAACGTCGGTTATCCCGAGGTTTGCAGGCGCTCGGTTCCTATACTTGGTCTCACGCCACCGATACTGCTTCTACTGACGTGGCCGGCTTTGCTTCGGCTCGCGGAAATTCAGATTTCGACGTGCGTCACAACTTTTCTGCCGCAGTTACATATGACCTGCCAAAGGTCAGCGGTGCGGGGCATTTTGTGCAGGCTATAGTGAACGGCTGGTCCGTAGATTCTGTCTTCTTTGCTCGAACAGGGACACCCATTGATCTAGTTGCTCAGAGGAATCCAGTTATCAACGGGGGACTTCGGCTCTCTCGTCCGGACGTCGTGCCCGGTGTGCCGTTTTGGATCAAGGATCCGAGTGTGGCAGGTGGTCAGCGGCTAAACCCTGCGGCTTTTGCGTTGCCGCCAACAACTCTTGGTGTACCTTTCTACTATCCCTCTCGGCAGGGAACGCTTGCTCGTAACGCGGTATATTTGCCCGGGATTTATCAATTGAACATGGCTGTTCGGCGCCAGTTCAGTCTTGGAGAACGGCTGAATCTGCAACTCAAGGCGGAAGCTTTCAATGTTTTGAATCATCCTCTCTTCGGATGCTACAACCAGTCCGTAGGCTCCGTCGAATTTCCATCTCCCGATTTCGGTAAACCTGTGTGCATGCTTTCCCGTAGCATGGGCGGGCTCAACTCCCTTTATCAGCTAGGCGGACCGCGTTCAATGCAATTTTCGGTGAGACTGTCCTTCTAGCACGGAGCCACACATGGGAGCGAGGAGCGGTTGGCCTAGCTCCCGTGTTTCTCGTTCACAGGACCACCAGTCTCAAAGGTTCTCACGACGAACAAGTACACCGGATTGTCACCAAAATAAAAAAGGCCACCGATCTGGCTGGTGAGATCTGAGTTTCCTCTCAGCCTCCATGATTAAGTTGCCGGTCGAGATAAGCATCACGTTGCGATAAAGAATATGGTTTGGAGAAAAGATGGTATCGGCTTGTTCTTGTGTTTCATCAACATCCTTCTGCTGTTGTTGATAACGACCTCCACCGCACAGAAGCCACTGGTTACCCAAAAGCCACCACTTGACGCCAGCGTTTTTGATAAATGGCCAAGGGTTGGAAGCGTTGATATCAGTAACGACGGAAAATATGCCATGTCGACCATTGAAAACCGATCCGCAGGAAATCAGACAATGGTGATCAAGGCCATCAACGGTACTTGGAAAATGGAGACGACAGCAACTAGTGATGGGGCGTTTACTCAGGACAGCCGGACGGCTATTTTTATCAAACCGAAGGATACGCTCTGTCTCCTTACACTGGGGACATCTTTGGTGACAGAAATAGCCGGTGTCAGTAGTTTCAAGCTTGTTAAGCAGGGCTCCAACGAACTGCTCGCCTATCAGTTGAACAATCCGGCTAGGGACTTAGTTGTGCGCGATCTGGCGACCGGTGGTCAACAATCATCTGGCAATGTGGCCGAGTTTATCTTTAGCTCCGACGGCAACACATTATTAATAAAAACGGAATCAAAGAAAGACAGTACGGTTACTCAAATATTGAACTGGATCAATCTCGCTGGCGGAAGGACGACAACCATTTGGCGGGGCGCAAAAGCCGGCGGTTTTGTTTTTGATGGCAGCAACACCCAACTGGCCTTTACAGCTGAAGACAAGGTAAATAACCGGACAGAAAAATCGCTATGGTATTACAAGGAAGGTACGGACAAGGCCATTCTGCTGGCTAATAACAAGTCAGACGGCATAGATCGTGACTTGAAAATAGAGACGGTCTCTCGTCAAGGCTTCAGTAAGGATGGCAACAGAATATTCATTACTCTCAAAGAGAAAGATTTTGCTACCCCCAAAGCCGATGCCGTTAAAGTAGACATCTGGAGCTATACCGACCCGAAATTGCAGTCTCAGCAGCTACGCGAACTGGCACCTTTTCCCCCAGGCAGTGGAGAAGGAGGAGGACCCCAGAGCTATACCGCCGCCATCGATATTGGCAGCCACCACATCATCCGCTTGGAACAAGAGAATGAGCGAATACAGGTACCACACGGGAATAGAGATGATGTCGGGCTCATAACCAACTTTGGCACGGGAAACAGCGATGAATGGAATTGGAATCGGCACTCCCAGTCTACTTACTATCTGGCGTCTACCAGAGACGGCAAAAGAAGGAGAATAGATATTGGTTCGAGAGCATGGCCGGCCCTATCAAGAGACGGAAAATACGTCATTTACATGGATGACCTACGAAGGAATATGTTCAGTTACGAAGTTGCCATGGGAGTTAAGCGCAATATCACTCGAGACCTTCCCATTCCTCTGATCGATGCTGAATATGACGACAATGCTCTTCCTCCTCCCCGCGGAATACGCGTTGCAGGCTGGTTGGATGATGATGCCGGCCTACTTATCTATGACAAATATGATATCTGGCTGCTTGATCCAGCGGGAAAGAAGCCGCCGGTCGCCGTTACCAACGGTTATGGCCGGAGACACGATATCGAGTTTAGGTTTGCAGGGTATTACGACGGTGCGAGAGCAATCGGAGACAGGCTCATACTAAACGCTTTTAACAAGAGCACCAAGGACAATGGTTTTTACAGCAAGATGTTGGGGGACAGTGATGACCCGAAGCGCTTGACCATGGGGCCGTACACTTATGAGTTGGCTTTTCTTCGCGACAGCCCATATCTCATGCCAAAGGCACGGGATGCCGAGGTTTATCTGATTCGGCGCAGTAGCGCTACTCAAGCCCCCAATTATTTTGTGACATCCGATTTTGAGACATATACGGCGTTAACCCATGTTTACCCTGAAGCAGTTTATAACTGGCTAACGACGGAATTGTTGACCTGGAAAACGTTCGATGGCAGGTTAGCCCAGGGTGTTTTGTATAAACCCGAGAACTTTGATCCGAAGAAGAAATACCCGGTCATTATTCACTATTATGAAAAAAAGTCGGATGACTTGAATAAATATCATGCGCCCGAGCCCATTTCTAACAACCTTGAGATCCCATGGTTCGTTAGCCGTGGCTATCTCGTATTTACACCGGACATTCATTACACAATTGGGTATCCCGGACGAAGTGCCTATAACTACGTCGTTTCCGGTGCGCAGTACCTGACGAGGTTTCCGTGGGTTGATGCTGGCAAGATGGGGATTCAGGGACATAGCTGGGGCGGGTTCGAAACCAATTACCTCATTACCCACACCAATATGTTCGGCGCTGCCATGTCGTCATCCGGTGTATCAGATCTGATTAGTGGCTATGGGTCTATATCCATTGGGCACGATCGGGCTAGTAGACAGTTCTTTTATGAAATACACCAAAATCGAATAGGTGTGACGCTGTGGCAAAGGCCGGATCTTTATATAGAGAATTCCCCCGTTTTCCGAGCCGATAAGGTGACCACGCCTCTGTTGACGATGATGAACCAAGGGGATGGCAGCGTTCCATTTGCGCAAGGGGTAGAGTTTTTTACGGCGCTCCGTCGGCTCGGGAAAAAGGCTTGGATGCTGCAATATGACGAAGGAGTCCACTCACTTATTAATGATAAGGATGCCAAGGACTTCACGATCAGAAGTACACAGTTTTTTGATCATTACCTGAAAGGTGCTCCTCCACCGAAGTGGATGACTGAGGGTGTGCCAGCCAGACTGAAGGGTATCGAAACAGGGCTGGAGTTGGATACGAGCGGAAAGCAACCGTGAGAACGTATTGCGCCCGCCGGCGATATCAAGGAGCACAATTAGAAGCAATAGAGGCCGCATTGCGACCGAGCAGAACAGAATTATGAAGAAGATGAAACGAGTAGCAACAGCAATAATCTTTTTGTGCGCGATGTCGATTGGGATACATCCGCAATCTGTTGAGCTATCTGAGTATCCGGCTCTGTTGGAGGAGTTCAATAGCGGCAAGCGGGACCCAGATTTTTTGCGGATGCTAGCTCGGATGGCCCGCACCCTAAAGGATGAAAGCAATGCCACCAGAGTGAGCTCTGTCTATAGTGCAACCATAAAGGAAGTGAACACGACGGAAAATATAGAATTTCTGCGGGAGTTCACTCAGAGTTCGAAAGACCAAGGTTTTAATCTCTTCTATCGAGATGGGAACCGTATCAATCAAATCATGGGGTACAGTGATTACTCCCAACGAGTAGTCGACGACATCGTCCAAAAAGAAGAGATTCACCCTCTGTTGTTTCCGAGCGGCCAACCGGGTGCATCGGAGCCTGACTGGTCGGCGATCGCAACCACGATCACGAGGAAATACGACGCTAAGCTTGCCGCCCGCGCGGTTTTACGGACAAAGGTCAGATGGTATGTCTATAAAAAGAACTGGCCGCAGTTTACGAAGAACCTGGTGGCATGGACAAACAAATATGGAGTCGACACGAACAACAATTTGAATAATACCGCGTGGCAAATATTTGAGCGCAGCACCGACAAGATGGAGTTGACCACGGCAGCATCGTGGATGAAAGAGCGTGTTTTAGTTCGGGCGCCGGGTGATCCCAATCTCATTGATACTTACGCTAATCTTATATACAAGGCAGGCCTAGTTCCAGACGGGATTACATGGGAAGAAAAGGCTGTCAATATAGCCAATGAGAAAAACCTTGAGTCGAAAGGCTATCAAAACACAATCGACAAAATGAAGAGGGGCGAGCCCACCTGGCCAATTAGCTCTGATCATACACAGCTTGAGTGGTTTCTTGTGGCAGAGCTTAAGCCAGAAGCCGCAAACTTATTTCTCTCCAGCATACAAACTGAATCGGAAGGTGGGGCCGCTAACCCCGAGTATCTGAACCCGGGTGCGCCGATTGACCGACGCATCGACGATCTCGTCTCGCGAATGACGCTCGAAGAGAAGGCGTCTCAGGTGGTGAATGTGGCGGCAGCAATTCCAAGGCTAAAGGTTCCTGCCTATAACTGGTGGAGTGAAGCTTTGCATGGAGTTGTTTCTGGAACGGCAACTGTCTTTCCAGAACCAATCGGGTTGGCGGCAACCTTCGATACTCCACTGATCAAGAATATGGCTATCGCGATCGGCACTGAGGCAAGGGCGAAGCATCACGAGCTTGTGCGGCGCGGGATCTTCGATGATGTTGGATTGGATTTCTGGTCACCGAATCTAAACATTTTTCGTGATCCGCGTTGGGGGCGGGGTCAGGAAACTTATGGGGAAGATCCTTTTTTGACTTCGCAAATGGGTGTGGCATATGTGACCGGTATGCAGGGGGATGACCCCAAATATCGAAGGGTAGTGGCGACACCGAAACATTTCGCGGTTCATAGCGGGCCAGAGCCATTACGGCACACCTTCAACGCGAACGTATCAAAGTATGATCTTGAAGATACCTACCTGCCGGCGTTCCGAGCCGCCATAGTCGATGGTAAGGCGGATTCGATCATGTGTGTATATAACAGCGTGAACGGCGAACCCGGATGTGCGAATTCGTTCCTGCTTGAAAACCGACTGCGAGAAAAATGGAAATTCCAGGGATATGTTGTTTCAGACTGCGGCGCGATCGATGACATTTGGAGCGGGCACCACTACACGAAAACCTTGCCTGAGGCGGCGGCCATTTCAATGAAACGCGGGACTGATCTGGACTGCAATTTCGACAAGAACGGATCGATCTATGTTGATGCTGTGAAGCAGGGGCTGCTAAAGGAGAGCGAACTAGACGCATCAGTCAAGCGGCTGATGCGCGCGAGGATAGAACTCGGCATGTTCGATCCTCCGGAAAATGTCGAATATGCAAAAACTCCATTTAGTGCCAATGACAGCGAGCAGAACCGGCAACTAGCTCTGAAAGTCGCGCGCGAGTCGATGGTCCTACTCAAGAACGACGGCATCTTGCCCCTAAATCCACGAGTACGGAAGGTTGCCGTGGTCGGGCCGTTGGCAGATCAGATAAAACCGTTGTTGGGCAACTACTACGGTATACCGACGCGGGCCACGACAGTACTGCGCGGAATTCAGAAGCAATTTCCCGGCGCAAGTGTGACCTTCTCGCCGGGCACCCGGTTTCTTCGAACTCAAAATCTGGTGCCGCTGCCCCAGTCGGTGTTGCTGACGGAAAATGGGCAGCAAGGATTGAAGGCTGAGTATTTCAAGGGAACAAAACTAGAAGGAGTCCCTTCGGTAGAGCGAATCGATAAACAAATCAACTTCGATTTTGCCGGCGGCGACACTGTGCCGGAGGTTGGCAAAGAGAATTTCTCGGCTCGTTGGAATGGCTCTATCATCCCGCAAGTCACAGGAACGTACCAGCTCGGCGTCACCGGGGATGATGGCTATCGTCTATTGCTTGACGGGAAGATACTCGCGGACGACTGGGGATCTCATAACCCGTCTACAAAAACCCAAGAGGTGAAATTACAGAAAGGGCAGAAATATGCTGTGACGCTTGAATATTTTCAGGCCGGCGGCGGGGCCGTAGCAAAATTGGTTTGGAGTTTGCCGGATGAGGATGTACTCGAAGAGGCGCTTGCCGCAGCGAAAGCGGCCGATGTTGTGGTTGCCGTTGTTGGCATTACTTCGGATCTTGAAGGCGAGGAGATGAAGGTTGATCTGCCCGGCTTCAAAGGGGGAGATCGAACCAGTCTGGATTTGCCGGCACAGGAAGAAGAGTTGCTCAAAGCATTAAAGGCGACAGGTAAGCCGTTAGTTGTTGTATTAATGAACGGCAGCGCATTGTCGGTGAATTGGGCTCAAGCAAACGCGAACGCTATTCTCGAGGCATGGTATCCGGGTGAAGAGGGTGGTACCGCTGTTGGGGAGACTTTGGTTGGTGCAAATAATCCTGCCGGCCGCCTGCCTGTGACCTTTTACAAAAGTGTCGACCAACTGCCGCCATTCGAGGATTACTCGATGAGGCAAAGAACCTACCGCTACTTTTCCGGCGAGCCACTCTATCCATTCGGATATGGTTTGAGCTATTCCAGCTTTGGTTACAGCAAACTAAAGCTTTCGGCAAAGAAGTTGAAGGCTGGCGACAATCTTGAAGTGGATGTGAATGTAAAGAACACGAGCACGCGCGACGGCGACGAGGTCGTTCAGGTGTATTTGACCTTTCCGCCCTTTCCCGGAGCTCCAATTCGAGCTCTCCGAGGATTCTCAAGAATTCACTTGCGTGGCGGCGAAACGCAGCATGTGCACTTCAGGCTGTCTCCTCGGGATCTGAGCAGTGTGAATGAAGTAGGGGACCGCTTGGTAGTTCCAGGCTCCTACCAAATCAGTGTTGGTAGTGGACAGCCGGGCACGAATGTCCCGATGGTCCAAGACACGTTCTTCCTGCGCGGAGAATTGAAGCTGCCCGAGTAGCTGTCCCTGGAGGAGTACCATGAAACTCTCAGGGGCTGGAAGCGCCAGGGCTGTTATATTGTTTGTGATGCTTCCAGCCGCACTTTGCCCTGCAGCAAGAGACGGAAAGATCTCCGCTGACGAGTTAGTAAGCAAGCATCTGCAATCGATCGGCAAGGCTTCTGGCCCCGCGAATGGACCCAGGCTGCTACAGGGAAAAGTAGTATTCAGCGAGATCATCGGTCGTAATGTCCACCTGGAAGGAGCCAGCTCCGTTCTGTCGCAGGGGAAAAAGTTCAAGTGCGCATTCCAATTTGGCGCGCAGCAGTATCCCGGCGAGCAGCTTGTCTTCGACGGCCAAAAGAGCATGGTTGGCATGATCGATCCAACCAGCCGTTCAAATCTTGGCACCTTCCTTTACTTACAAGAGGACATCCTGCGCGAAGGGCTGTTCGGTGGAACTCTTTCGACAGCCTGGCCCCTGCTCGATGTGGCCCAAACGGGAGCAAAACTGAAGTACAACGGGATCCGCAAGAGTGAAGGTCGTGAATTGCATGATCTGATCTACGTCCCTAAGAAGAGAGGCGGCAATGGAGAGCTGACCATCCATCTCTATTTTGAATCAGAGACCTACCGGCATGTCAGGACGGTATACACGGTAACAATTCACAATTCCGCCGGCTCAGCTCAAGAGGGAACTGATGAGATTAAGCAAACCCTCGAGGAGGGGTTCGACGACTTTCGTGAAACAGACGGACTGACGCTTCCCTTCCATTGGACCGTGCGTTACCGCGTGACTCCGCAGAGCAAGACGCAGGAATTTCAGTGGGAAAGCAAGTTTCAATCCTTTCAGGTATTGGCTTCGAATTGAGGCTAATCAGGCAATCAGGTGTGGCCATTAACCGCAACGTAAAGCTCACTAGGTACTAAGAAACCTAACCCACTGGCACCGAAAAACCTACTGTAGCCACCAAAACACATATCTCTTTGGCCACCCTTTCTTAAAAACCCGGCCACTCGCTGCCCTAAACAACTAAGGTAGCCAAAACCCTGCGACTGAAATCGTGGTTCTTTACTACACTTTCCTATTCATAAAATAAACTCAGCCGAAAGTTTGCAGATCGCGGCACGTCGTTGCGTCATACTAGCTGTAAGAGACAAGCAATGCTGAGACTGCTGAAAGCGACCCCCCGAACGGATGCTTACGCGGATGTCTTTATCGCGCGTTATGAGCGTCTGCTTGTCTGGTCACTGAAACTTACTGATCACGATCGGCAGATGGCCGAGGATTTAGTGCACGACACTTTTGTCCAATTCATGTTGAGCCGCCCGAATCTCGATACCGTTCAGAACCTCGACGCTTATCTCTACTGTACGCAGGCCGATCAGTTGCTGAACTCCGTTTTTGGGGAGAAGTTCAAAGATGGGTGCTAACTGGCCGTGCTGGATGAGTTTACGGCCGGTCGGTGTGGTTCTTCCGTCGGCGCATCATTTGCTGAACTGGAGCGCTTTTCGGCGGATTCTTGGTGATTTTGGGCTCGATCCCAGAGTTGCAGGCGCATCAGTTGCTGAACTGCCCTCGGCGAGACGGGCTGGCAAAACTCGACTCAAGTGCTGGTCCCTCAACAAGTTATAACTGGTAATT
>DASXQM010000003.1:0-9123 GCA_036507195.1 Pyrinomonadaceae bacterium
CTAGTGCGGAATGGCTCCGCGTTTCCGAAGCCGGGTTCTCATCTTTCATGAGGCTCCGCCTCACGCATCGGAGGCACAGCCTCTAGTAATCTGAGAGAGACTCAACGGTAAGGCAAAGCCATTACCGCACTGTGCGGCGGCCGAGCCGCGTTGGGCTGTTCTCACTCGTCCGCTGCGCAGGCTGGTTGAATTACTTTTGTGCCTAGTGGAGCGGCCAACGCACCTTTAGCAGCATGGCCCACTCAGCTGGACACTCTGCGCTCCGACGCGAAGGACAAGAACGTCAACATGGTCGAGAACGATGCCAGGATGTGAAAGAAAGCATGGCCGGGAATATCCTGGCGACCTATGCAGCCGGTTTTAACTATACCATCGTTGAAGAAGATCCAAATGCCCATGGTCACGGCTAGCACACTGACGTTGATCACGAACAGCCACCAGGTCCTGCGGTAGGTGACGCCGTTGGCGGAGGCGGCAACGCTTGCGTAAACCACTTCCGCTACACCCCAGAGTCCGCCCGAGATGAAATAGAAGATGAGCCGCGCACCGGGAAATTTCGCCCCGATGGCCCCGAAGGTTATGACCAACCCTAGCCAGAAGCACAAAACGGTGATCGGCCGTGCGATTCCGCGACCCCTGCCCCACATGGCAGCGATTATCATGTACCAGACATAAACGGCGTTGAAGGTCAGCCAGATGACGACCGACATGGAGTCGAACCAGCCGGCCCATTCTTTTATCGATGCGTGGAACCATTGGCTGGGCGGCCCCATGAAGATGACTATCATGCCGTAGGTGACGGATAGCCATCCGATCGTGATCATGGGGTTGTCGATCGCGCTGTCCAGGCGAAGGGTGCCCGGAACCGCGAAGTACTGGAGAAACCACAGCAGCCACAGCCCGGCGGCGATGAACGAGAGGTCAGACCAGGTTGCCCACGGCTGCTTAACCCCGCCGCTCTGGAAGGGCTCACAGAAAACGAAGACGGGTTTTTGACCCTTGGGACAAAACGCACCTGGAAGAATAGCCGCGCATCCCGGCGAAGATCGGCCGCACTCGACCTTCCAGACGTCAGGCTTGCAGCCGGATGCGGCGGTCCCGTTATAGCAGGTGATAGCGTCTGCCGAAGTCGCACTACCGCTCGAACAGCCGCCCCACTTCGTGGCGATTCCCACGATCGTAACCAGCATGAGCACTACAGCCCAGCCGACGCCGACGACGCCCGGCCAGAACCCCCTGTTCCCGCGGATGAGACCCCCGATTGACCAGAGCGCCGGGACAAGAGCAGCGATGGTAAAGAAGAAAATGAAGAAAATGGTCCAACCGTCCATAGTCGGTCTCCTTACGCGCTCAAGTGGTTACGTCGATCCGCAAAACCTACAAGATTAGAAGAGCTGTTTATGGGTCGCCTCCGAAACTGGCGGCTTAATCTAGTTAGAAAACCTGGCGTGATGAGTCCTTGTTTTTCGAATGAAGAAGACAGCGATCCGGTGATGGAACAAAAAAACTATTCCAGGATGGACCAGCGAAGCGAGGGGACGCCAGTGAGAATACAGCCATGCTCTGGAACGCGCGCACCATATCTGCACGCGGATAAAAAGTCAACCTTCGCTATCGATGTATTGAGTGGTCCTAAAAAGGAATATCGTCGTCGGAAACGTCCGCTTGCTCAGCAGGCGCAGCGGTTGCTGCTGCGGCTCTCTCCATCGGTGGTTCTTCTCCTCTGCCGCCGCCGATGAACTGCATATCTGTGGCATGAACTTCCAGCGTGTGTCTTGGCTTCCCGTCGCGATCAGTCCACTCTTCGACACGCAGCCGGCCTTCGATATAAACCGGGCGACCCTTCGTTAAGTATTGTGAGGCGGTCTCCGCCTGGCGACCCCAAAGGGTCACGCGAAACCACGTCACCTGATCCTGCATCTCGCCGCTCTTATCTTTGCGCCGCTCATTTGTGGCCATGCTAAAAGTGCAAACGGGCGTGCCCTGTGGCGTGTAACGCAGTTCAGGATCGCGGCCAAGATTTCCGACAAGAGTTATCTTGTTGAAGGACATGAGGGACCTCTCAATATCTTTTGAATTTGGGAACTCGAGCGCCATCCTACTAGCCGCGTAAGGAGTGGTCAAGCGGTGCGATCTGTGCAATTCCGCGAGCACAGATGCAAAAATGTCGGTATCGCGTTTGCCTTACAGTTTCTGTTAGACTACACACGAACGTAAGTCCGTGCACAGGTTTTCATGAAAACGAGTTTTTGGTTTGGTGTAAAAAGCCTGTTTAGTTCTGTGGACGGTCGTTATAAACTAATCTCAGTTATTGCTGACTCAGGCGGCGCAAAACCTACAGGTGTGCGTTACAAATCGTTTTTGAATGAAATCCAAGGTTTACATTGAGACGTTTGGCTGTCAGATGAACGTCGCGGATACGGAGCGGGCCGCAACGGGTTTGCGAAAAGCCGGTTACGAGCTCAGCGCCTCTGCGGAGGCTGCCGACGTAGTCTTGTTGAATACCTGCTCGGTGCGGGAACGTGCCGAACGAAAGGTCTTCAGGAGGATCGGAGAGATCCGCAACGGAGCAGAACGCGCCGGCCGGCAGAAACCGTTAATCGGCGTGATGGGTTGTGTGGCGCAACTCGAGGGTGACGCAATTTTCCAAAACGCTCCGGCCGTCGATCTGATTGTCGGCACGCGCGCAACCGACCGCATACCGTCTTTGATCGAACGCGCCCGGGGCGGGGAAGCGTCGGTGATGGATTTAGACGAGCGCGGGGAAGACGACGTCTGGGACGTTTGGCCGGCCGAAAGACGTTCCCCCTACGTTGCCTTTGTCCCAATTATTGAAGGTTGCAATAAGTTTTGTTCCTTCTGCATTGTTCCTTACTCGCGCGGGCGTGAGAAAAGTCGCAGCGCGCTGGAAATCGTTGCCGAGGTCGAGAGGCTTCGCTCACTTGGCTATAGCGAAGTCCATCTTATCGGCCAAAACGTAAACAGCTATCGACCGAAGTCGCAGGCAGGTATGGAGCATTATGCGGGCGCAACGCCTTTTTCACGTTTGCTAAGAGCTGTTGCCGGCACCGGGATGAAGCGAATCAAATTCACGACATCGTTTCCCAGGGACTTCCATCCTGATATAGTGGCGGCGTTAGAAGAGTGTCCGAATCTTTGCGACTGGGTTCATTTGCCGGTGCAATCAGGAAGTGACCGGATACTAAAGGCGATGCGGCGCGGTCACACTTCGGATGACTATCTGCGGCGGATCGACGCAATTAGAAGATCGAAGCGGCGCCTGTCGCTAACGAGTGACATAATTGTCGGCTTTCCAGGCGAAGCCGATGAGGATTTTGAGAACACGATGCGATTGGTTCGCACCTGTGAATACGACGGGCTCTTCATTTTTAAGTATTCCAAACGAGCCGGAACACCCGCGGTTGCCTTAGCAGACGCAATACCGGAAGCTGAGAAGACAGCTCGATTTCTTGCGCTCGAGAATTTGCAGGAGTCACTGCAGCACAAGATCTACAATGGTTACATTGGTAAAACGGTGAGCGTGCTGGTTGAAAGGGAGAGCGCGAGATCAAGCGAGGACATGACCGGTCATTCAACTTGCCACAAGGTGGTTAACTTCCGGACCCGGCAGACACAACCCGGAGAGATAGTCGACGTGTTGATTTCGCAAGCTAAGCCGTACAGTCTTTATGGTGAATTGATGAGTAAACAGTAGAATTGGTCTTGGGTCTTTGGGCTTGGGTCTTCGGCTAAAGACCCAGGACCCGAAACACAATTGACCCCGCGCCCGAGCGCCAGGCCAGAGGTGTTGATTTATGGAAATTGAAGTAAAAATCAGAGCCCTGATGATGGATCCTAACAGCGGTACTCCCATCATAATTTTGAAGGACGTCGACAGCGATACCATGCTGCCGATTTGGGTAGGGGCTTACGAAGCCAACGCTATCGCGCTTGAAATCGAAAAGATTGCGCCTCCACGCCCGATGACCCACGACCTGCTGCGCAACTTGATTATCGAGCTCGGCATTCAAGTGGATAGGGTGGTGGTAACCAGTTTGCGGGACAATACATTTTTCGCGGTCATTGAAATGCGCCTGAGCGATGGCAACCGTATGGTGCTTGATTCAAGGCCTTCCGACGCAATTGCGCTTGCGCTGCGGGCAGACTGTCCAATCTACGTTGACGAGGAAGTGATTAAGGCGTCTCAAAGAACCGCACCATCGGAAGAAGAGGGCGGGGAAGAGTCGGCCCTGGGCGAGGAGGAGTGGCCCGATGTAATTGGCGAAGCCGGTGATCTGCCGATGTAAGCAGACCCGGTCCGACGCTTTCTCAGGTTCCTAATTAGTGTAGTCGGGACCGGTTCGAAAAGACTTGTTAATGTGTAACGAATGATAATTGCGATCGCAAATCAAAAGGGTGGCGTAGGCAAAACTACTACCGCCATCAATTTGGCTGCTGCATTCGCCAGGCTTGGCAAACGTGTCCTCCTTCTGGATTTAGATCCCCAGGCAAATAGTTCGATCTCTTTTCTCGATCCGCTTTCCGTGGAGCGATCTGCCTATGAACTAATGACGGACGGACTAGCGCCCGTGGAACAGGCAGTCTACCGGACGCCGGTAGAGGGTCTCGACATTGTTCCGGCGCGAATCAATCTGGCAAAGCTCGAATCGAAATTAGTGGGCGATTTCGATGCTCCGTTTCGTCTCAAGGATCGCCTGGGTCCGTTCCGCGACCAGTATGAAGTGATCGTTATCGACACGCCGCCGACTCTTGGTTTGATTACCGTCAACGCGCGAGTCGCCGCCACGCACGTGCTGGTTCCGATTCAGTCGTCTTACTTCGCACTCGAAGGCACTGATGACTTGCTCGAGACCATCGAGAAGGTGAAGGCGCGTCCAAATCCCAACCTGGAACTTCTGGGCGTGCTCGTCACCCTCCACGACAAACGGACTACGCTGGCGCGTGAAGTTCACGAACAGATCAAGAAAGTCTTTGGGCCAAAGTTGTTTACGACCGTAATAACCAAGAGCGTCAGACTGGAAGAATCGCCCGCCTACAAAGAATCGATCTTTAGCTTTGCTCCGAATTCATCAGGCGCGATCGAATATGGAAATTTATGTGACGAGGTGATGAGCCGTGTCTAAAAGGGGATTGCCGACAGGACTTCAAATGCGCCATGACTCCCACTACGTTGAGGAGTTATCTCAGCATGTACCCGCCACTGTGGGCCGTATGATTGCCCTGGATAAGATCGATCCAAATCCGGAACAGCCACGCGTTGACTTTGGTGACTTGACCGAGCTTACTGCCTCAATCGCGGAGAAAGGCGTGCTGGAACCGTTATTGGTCAAGCCTTCACGCGGGACGGGTCGTTGGATGATTATTGCCGGCGAGCGTCGTTACCGGGCCGCGCGCGCTGCCGGGCTGACGGAATTGCCGTGTGTCGAGATGGATATTGACGCGGGCGGCGTTGCTGAAATCGCGCTCATTGAGAACATGCAACGCAAAGATTTGACGGTCTGGGAAGAGGCCGATGGGTTGTTGGCATTGTGCGAAAGGTTTGGTTATACGCATGAGGAAGTCGCACGAAAAGTGGGCAAGAGCAGAAGTACGGTTACCGAAGCGCTTTCTATAGCCGCAATCCCGGCTGACGTGCGAGATCTTTGTCGCCAGGCGGATGTCTCCGCCAAATCAATGCTGCTCCAGATTGTTCGTCAGCCCGACGAAGAGGGAATGCGACGGCTGGCGAAGGAAATAACTTCTCGAGGCCTCACGCGCGATGATGCAAGGGAAGTGAGACGGCAGGAAATGGGCCCGCGCGTCGCTCCGGAAGCCAGACCTTACACATTCAAATACGTTTCCCCCAGGAAAGACTTCACTTTGGAAGTTCGTTTCCGGCGCTCGAACGTGGACACTGCTGATGTTGCCCAGGCTCTAAGGTCGGTAGCGAAGAGTATTGATAGTGGCGACCAGCCCTCTGACTGATCCCTTCTAATGAAACGACTGGCTCGTTTTTATCTCCTGCTGGGGATTCTGCTCACCGGGCAAGTCGCTTGCTCCCGACTCAGCCAGTCAAACGCATTGCCGCCGGCACCGTCTCCCTCGCCAGATCAAGCTGCCATTGTCGATCAAATACTTGCGCGCTACACAGAAGCCATTGGGGGCGAGGTGGCCATCGAACGGGTTAAGAGCTATCACGCCAAAGGTACCTTCGTGACCTCCGTCTCGCCTGAGCAAGGAGCTTTCGAGACGTGGGGGAAGGAGCCAAACAGGACTCTAAGCGTGATCGAGTTCCCGAGGATAGGCTCGTTGAAGAAAGGTTTCGACGGCGAGAATCGTTGGGTGCAAACTCCAGCCGGCACATTCAGCGATCAGAGTTCCAAAGAAATAGCCGAGGTTGAGCGCGACGCCGACATTTATCGGGCGGGCAGGATCAAGAGCCTCTACCAGAGCATGCGACTGGACAGCAAGGGCCGGCTCAAAGGGCGTGATGTCTATATTGTCGAAGGAACACCTGTCAAAGGCCCAGCGGAGAAATTGCTCTTCGATGCGGAAAGCGGATTGCTTCTGCGCTGGGACATGGCGCGCAGAGATCCGCGCCGCGGGAACGTCTTCGTCAAGGTCCACTTAGATGACTACAGGGAGGTCGACGGGGTGAAGGTGCCGTTTAGCGCTCGTTTCGCCTTCGAATCTTTTGATTTCACGCTCAAAATAAGTGACTTGAAGCACAACATCTCCATCGACGACGCGGTCTTCAAAAAACCTGGTACCAGATAGTTGGCGGGGCATTGTACAAAAACGTGTTTTGTCCCCAGTCCGCTCGGGCGGACGGCTGATAATAGCTGGAGCGATTCTGAGGCTGTATCAAACTCAGGAATCCCACCCACGTGAGTGGGTGGATTTGTTCAGATCAAACTACCAGAAGGAGTGCGGATTCTTTTGGAATCCCACCCACGGGAGTGGGTTGGATTGTTCAAGTCCAGCCTTTCCGGCTAACTTTCGATCGCTACAGGCGGATCTGAACAATCCACCCACTCCCGTGGGTGGGATTCAAAAACTCGGTCACGGCTGTTTGTAGGTCGGACTTGAACAATCCACCCACTCCCGTGGGTGGGATTTCTGACTTTGACATAGCCTTCATCGCTGGGAAGAACTCAACCGACGCGTCATTTCGAACTCAAACTCTTTTTCTTTTCCGCGGCCGCTCGTTTCTGCAGTCCCTTGGCCCACCGCTCGAGCGTAGGCTGCAGTGGCTTAAACAGGCGCGCACGGAAGCTGTGCTTCTTTTCGTTCCAGGCTTTCAGCTGCTTTTCCGTGTAGACCCTTATCGCTGGTTCCAATTGAGTCTTCTTAAGCGAATGCTTTAACGTGAAATGGTAGTGTTGACCAACCAGCGAAAAAACCGTAGCGGCCAGGTTTCCCTTAAACGATAGCCGGGGAATTATGCGCTTATGCACTGGCTTATTACCGGGCAGCAAGACGCCGACGGCCACCTCTAACCAGGCTCCTTTTGGGCCCTGTCTGGGATGGTAGAGTCCGGGCAACTCGGACGCCTGGAAAGTGTTCTTGAGCCGGGGATCCGATATGAACTCGACGAGTCTTATTCGCTCCAGCCCGCGGGTGTGCTCACGGGGCAAGCTGTCGAAAGCGTCTTCGACCTGGCGGATAGTTTCTTTGGGTAGTTTTCTCTCAACCTGATTCTCAATTTTGATAGCCACTGCGCGGAAACCTCTTTAACCAACGTAATGAATAGAATTGCCAACCGCACGAATTGAATTAATAGACCCGTCACTCTAAGGTGCGCCGCCAAATATGGTCAAGCGAGCGCGTGGCTAAGCCGTGCCGCCGCCTGTGCGGTTGTCGAGGCAAATTGCTGCGCCAAGGACAAAGCCCAATTGGAAGGATAAAGCCTGATTGGCAGAGAAGGCCTGAGGAAGAGCTATCTTTGGGCGCAAAACCCCACCCAGCCACCTATTCGTTGCGTCTGATAATACATATTATGTTACAAGAGGCTTTGCCTTAATAACGCCGTGTGCCCCAAAAAGCAGATTGACCGATGGTTAGATTATGCGTTTTGAAGTGAGATCCACACATTCATTCAGGATCAGAATTGGCGATTGGCGAATGTCTATATTTGTCCGACCGTGGCTCTCGATAGACTTTGACAAGCTGGGCGAAGTGTTCCCGCGTAGCAAGGCAATAATTAGCCACATCTGGATGCGTATCAAGGCTGTTGGACGGCGGGCGGCGTTCTAATTGGCGCTAGCGGGATTTTGCTGCGTCCAGTCTTCACATACCAAACCGGGAACTTGCTGAAAGTGGTTAAGGTTTCGGGTAACTACTATGTACTCTTTCGACAAAGCGCTTGCAGCAATTCTGCTGTCTCTAGTCTTGATTGCCCTTCTAATATCCAACGGGATTTGTTGATAGGCTTGGTAGGCGGCATCATCAAACGGCAATACTTGATACTGATTCAGGGCGGATAGTATTTTGGAAAGGAATTTATAACCCAGAGTAACTCGCGGGGTATTTTGGTTGTCTTTGATGAGCTTAAGCGCACCCTTGATCGATTCCTCAGCCGCTACCACGCTGATCCAGATTAAACTTTCATCTGTCGCTAGGATTTTTCTTTCGAGGATCGGCTGAGGACTTTCGCGGGTAAAGTACAACGAGAAAATGTCGTTGTCTAAAAGATACACTAATCTCCTTTAGGGGACTTCCTCTGCATCTTCTTCCCTTCGGATGTCACGCAGCGCAATTAGGTATTCAGACCACATAGGATCATCCGCAAAGAGGCCCGCGAGTCCGGCGAGTCGGTGTGTTGATCGCTCGACATTTACAGTGTTTGATACCGTCCTGTTGGCGAGGTCAGCAATATGCACCCCGGTCTGTAGGCCAGCACCAAAGCCCGCCGTATAGATTGCTGTTTCATATGTACGTGTCAGTGCCATGTTCTATTTGCTCCGTTCGGTATTCCACAACGACACCTGCGCCGCCGATTGATTTCCCTTTGTACGCTACGTCAAACCAGTATGACCCCTCCATATCCGCCGTGAACTGCAATCCGATTACCAGCTGAATCTGCGCTGGAAGATTTGGTGTGTACTTTTGCTCTTCCCCACC
>DASXQM010000004.1:0-5911 GCA_036507195.1 Pyrinomonadaceae bacterium
GTGAGAGTGTGTGAAAACTCAGGTTTGAGTACAGCTCGGACGACGCGGTCGCTACCGCTCCTTCTTAGAAACATGCCACAAAAGCCCTTATTTTGGCATGTTTCATCTCGCTATCTGCGCGTCGCAGACGAGCAAAGCTCCTCGGTTCTGATAAATCCGCAGGCTCCTCAGCGGATTATTGGCCGAACCGCTGACGATATTCACCCGAGACGATGAATGCCTTGACCATCTCCGCCTGGACGAAGTTGCCATTGAACTGGTTAAGCTTGTTCAGCCAGAACCGATAGCCATCCTCGTCCGGATCTCTGCGGAGATAACCAAAGTACTCCATCATCACAAACGCCTGGTTGCGCTTCGCCGCCACGAATGCCTCGTTCTCGACGATTTGTCGCAATGCCCCAGCTCGCGTCAACGCGCCACTGTTTAAACCATCCACCAGCGTCGCCCGCTCGCTCTGGCTGTAGCTGACTCCAGTGTGGCTGATTAGCATGTCAACAAAAGCGTCGTTGGCCAGCCCGTCATAAACAGCACGGAAGGCTGGCCGCTCCACCCAGGCATTGATGAATGCCTCTTTGTTCGCTGCCAACTGCCCGCTCCAATCGCCAATGCCGACTATCACGTTCTGCGCGACCGTTCGGGTGTCGGGCATGAACTCGGCAAACAGGGGACGACGTCCATAACTCGCCCGGTAGAGTCCGTCAACCAGTCCACCTGTTTGCTGAAACTCTATCGAGACGAAGTAGGCAGCCGATACATTGATTCGTCTCAGCTCTCGACAACTGGTGTCATCGCCACACTCAAGCATCTGATCGCTCCAGAAATTGAAGCCGCCTTCATCAGGCTCGCGTCCCAGAAAATCAAGGTAATGCTGACGAACGAAATACTCCGGCGTGTCGATCGCATTGCCGCTAATTACCGCATCCTGTGTAGCGGTGAAGACCGCGTCGGTCTTGTTCGCCAAAAGCGAGAATGAACGATTCTCCGGACTGAAGTGATAATTCACGAGCGACGGTGCAACCGTATAGAAGCCACTGGTCTCAACGGAATCGAAACGATAGCTCCCGTTGCCGTCAGTTATCGTCTTGCGATTCTGTGAGCCGGCAAGATTCACCACCGCCCCGCTAACAGCCAATCCATTTGGATCGGTTATCCGACCGCTGACAACCCCATCGGCGGCGGTGGGTTGGTCGGTGTTGTTGAAGCAGACGGTGACGTCGTTCACGGTTGGTGTGACAGCACTGTTGGTTGTCGCCAGATAGGCTTTGTACTTCAGGTAACGATTACCATTCAGTATGAAGATAGTTGACGGGCTCGTAGTAAAGAACGTAGCAGCTGTGCCATCCGGCCCGACAAAATTGAATGGACCACCGGCGTTATTGCTACCCGCAACCTGGAACTGGAGGCTAGTGTTTGCCGGAACAGCAGCATTCCACGACAGCGAGGCCCAGTGGGTGAATTGACCGGGAGCAGGGTTGGAATCCTTCAGCGAGGAAACCTGATTGCCCGATGCCGCGAAGCCGCTTTTCATGTAAGTCTTGAAGCCGATGTCGGTAGAGGGGTTCGCGACGCCCCAACTCGCGCCGCTGTCGCCCGAAGTCGACCGACGGCCACCCGCGTACGGGCTCATGCTGCTGATGACGTACGCATACGTGCCAGCGGATGGGTTCGACACCGCGCGCACTACTATTGCGTACATCGTACCTGCCGTCAGCGTCGGCGGACTGGCGAAGTTCGCAGTAAAAAATCCTCCGGAGCCGCTCGAGAAACCGGGAATAGTCGCGGTAGCGAGATCGGCGCCTGTCGGCAAGTCGCCGCTCGCAGCCCTAATCGAGACCGTGATATTCGGGGTTGTGCCGGTGCAGCCGCTACAGAACAAGTCAACGTCCGCCCTCGTCAACTGGCCGCTGACGCCGGCAGTGAACGTCTGGCCAAACCACGAAGTGGAATTGAAGCCAAAGCCGCTATTAGTAACGGACGTATTCTGCTGATCGATGTTTGCGGCATTCAACAGAATGACGTCGCCAGGACTGCTGGTTAGATCGACATTTGTTGGCACTCCCGTCTGAAATTCAGCCTGGCTCGTGTCGGTTAAGCATGAACTCGCGGGCGCGGTGCTTAGCGAGAAATCCTGAACTGTGGTCGCGTCATCGGTAACAACGATATTCGATGCGGTACTGGGGTTGTAACCCGGCGCACTCGCGGTGATGCTCGGATAGGTGCCGGACGGAATGTTGAGAAACTGATAAAAGCCCGAACCATTCGTAGTCATTGTTCTGCTTCCGAAAGTTATTGTCGCGCCACTAATGGGAGCACCGCCAGCGGTTGCAGTGACCGTGCCTTGCACCGTGCCGCTCGTAACTGGGGTGCAGGGAGAAAAATTGAATGATCCCACCCGGGTCTGCCAGTTAGCTCCAGTGGTGATGTAGTACTCGTTGGTGTACCAGAAGGTGCACCCATTGGGGTCGAGCGACATGGCGCTGTAATCACCCCATCGCGTGCTCGTGTTCTGCGAACCGGTTCCCTCGATGAGCGACGACTCGGTCAGCGGCAAAGTGTTCACAGGATCTGTGGAGAGCCGTCCTGCGTATCGGATCGCCGGGAATAGCGCGGCGGTGGAGGCGCTATAGCCCAGGGCCATGTTGCCCGCGCGGTCCACGGCGAGACTCGGCATGTAGCGGTTTATTGTGTCGGGAGCGTGGGTTGCCGCTTGCGTTGTGGCAGCGGCGACGGTGCCGCCAGTCACGTTTGTCTGATAGTAGCGAACTGCCGACACTCCAACAGTAGTCGGGTTACGTACGGTGTGACTGTCCCACAGCGACTCGACCCCGGCGAGATTCGTGTACTGGTTCTGCATCATCAACCGGATTGCGAGAGTGTCGTTGTTGTTGCCGCCCTGTGCCGGCACTGTAGCTGGCGGCACGATCCAGCTGGCGGGCGCAATCACAATATCGGGACCCGTAAACGTGGAAGTGGAGATGCTGTTCCAATCCACATGAAACTTATACACAGTGACCGCGTTAGTGAATTGCCACACTGAGGCGAAGAGGTTTGGCCTGCCCGCCGGGGGGGTGCCCGTTTGCAACCGGGCGTTGCTGGGAAGGAGAGTGAAGTCGGCGGCGGGAGCGTCGAACGAGACGGACTGCACGCTCGAAGCACCGGCATACATTTGCGCCTTGTTGAATGCGTACACCCGTGGGTTCTGGAACGAGCCGGCGGCGGCGTAGTCGAACATGTTGACTGACATGTATAGGCCATCGGGCCAGATGCCTAACTTCGGATAATCGCCCAAGCCGCCCGTGGTGTTGATCGAGTAGAAATTCCATCCACCGCTGACCGGGTCGCCCGACTTGGAAGCTGCGAAGCACTGGAAAGCTCCGGGCGGGTTGATAACATTGTCTGAACCGTCAAGCTGAAACGCGAAATCGGTAATTATCCAACGATCCTCGAAAGTATCGTAAAGAACCACAGGGTCGCCAAAGTTATCCGTATCACAGAGATTGCCGAAATTGCCCTGGCTCATAAAGGTGTCAAAAGTGAAAGCGGCAACCGGAGGACCGCCGGCCTTATTGTAGATACCGATTGAGGTGTTGACGGTCTCGATGTAATAGGTAGGGCCTACGTCGCCGTTGGTGTCTGGTGGGCGTCCTGCGCCCCAGGTGGCGAAGTCAAGTCCGAGGAAAGTAAGGTTTGGCGTAGGCGCTGGAGCTGCCGGTGCAATTGGTGCGCTTGACTCGATTGTGGCGGTTCCCGCGCGTGACCCAAAGACGCCGGGAACAGTCTCTGGTGGTTCGCGTTCCGGTCGTTCCTTCTTTACCGGTGGCGTTTTCGGGAGCTGGCGAAGATCGCCGTTGAACTCATGAGCTTTAATCAGACGGGATTCCGTGGGCTTTGGATTAAGGAACATGTCATCACCGCTATTCTGAATCGACCTTCCCCTTGACGTCTTATTCGCACCGAGGGACTTTCTTTGCACCAACCCTTTGGTGTTGGCGCGCCGCAGTCTGGACTCAGGTCGTAAGCTTATCTCACGCTTCGGCTTCTTTGAGTTTCCTGTTTTTGCCCAGACTCCAGTTGATACGAGGAGAGCGGCCGCTACGAGAGCCAAAACAAATAATGCGATTAAGCGGCCGCGTGTCTTAATGAACGAGATGCGCCCAAAGCGGGACGTAGTAGTAGCAAAAGTGGAGACTGTGGGGCGGATTTTGTGCATGGAATTATTTCCTTGTCAGTCATTGAAACTTAGGGCCAACCCTACGAGAGGGTCGCGGTGAACCGAGTACGATTTGAATGTCACGGAGCCTGTCAGTGATTGCCAGTTCGAAACTACTACTGCATGCTTAAGGAGAGGATGGTTTGGAGTAGTCGCGAAACTCTTAAGATTCTTCGATTAACTGCGCCTTACCTCGAACGATGTGGCAATCTAGCTTTACTTTTTCATGTTTGTCAAGATTTATACACGAAGGCGCCAATAGTATTTATAGAACTACAGTCGGAGAAGAGTGGAATGCCTGACGGAGTGACGCCTTAAATGGTGAGGGCGGTCCGTTTCAGGGAGAGATTGTCCGCACAAAAGGGCGAAGCCGTTAAGTATTGACCAAACCGAAGCGGAAACTGCCGCAGTTTACTCGAAACTGCGGCAGTTTTTGATTACCGAGAGACTTAAGCGCAAACTCCAGCAGGTATACCCGGGCACAAACCGCTGCAGCACTGAGCAGCGCTGCCGCATGGCTGGCCTGGCGCCTTACAGGTGGCCGCCTGCGCCGGCGTGGGCGCGACGATTGAGGTTACCAGCGGCACGGCCACAACTGCGGCCAATCCGAGCGTCCGCACCATCTGGCGTCTATTCATTCCCGGAATGATGAAGGCTGGGAATTCGATCTCCTTCTCCAGCAGATTGTCTTTGGCAAATTGATCCACGGCATACCACACCAGCTTCTCGTCGACAGGCGTCTCAAGATCACGGGACAAGGCACTGCAAGCGTCCGCCAAGGTGGTTTCGCCGTCGCAATAATTCCACACCTTTGCGGCGGTCGGGTTTAGACAATGTGCCTTATTAGTCTCCTGGTCGTAGATCAAGATTTCACTGTCAACTTCCTGAATAATCAGTCCGCTTCTTCGCGCCTGCGGCATCTTTGGCATGTGCTGCTCCTTATCGCTATCCGGGAACATAATTTGTGTAACGCCGGAAAATTATTACTCGTATGACCGAAGTCGTATCTGCCGATGCGCCCTCGTCTTCCGGACAACCAATCCATCATCCGGCAACGCACCAGGTTACCATTGAAAGGAAAAGAAAATTTTGTGCAGCAAACCGATGTTCGCTGACTAGAGGCGTCTGACCCAAGTACGAGCGCTGTTGACAATATCTCCGACGGGGCTAACTAGTCAATAGCGAACCCCATTTTTGGGCACAAAAAACGCATGCGTGTATATAGAGGCGGTCAATGATTCTTGGAAGCCGCGTGGAAGAAATGATGGTGCGTTTGTTTGCGGCTTGGCCGCCGCCGGAGTGCGGTAAGACTGACTTGAGAATGTATCGCTCAATCCACGACTGCGGCTGTGCCGCCGCACAGTGTGGTAAGGCTCTGCCTGGCTCTGCCTTACCGTTGACCTTAAAATTGACTGGAGGCTACGCCTGCAATTGAGGCGCAGCCTCAAAAAAGAAGAGTGGCGTGACGGAAAGGCGAAGCTTTTCCGCACTGGGCGGCGGTCAAGCCGCGCTGGTTCATTGAATGAAATATGAAACTATTCCGCACTGGGCCGCGGTCAAGCCGCGATTTCAGATTTGGGGCACAGCATGCCGTGCTTGTTATAAATCAAGCCGCGGATTAACGCGGATGACACAGATCAGAAATTTAGTTTAGTTCTGATCCGTGTAATTCTGCGTCAATCCGCGGCTGCTTCAGTGGCC
>DASXQM010000005.1:0-89351 GCA_036507195.1 Pyrinomonadaceae bacterium
AAATACGACGACGGATCGAGTTTTTACTCACCATCGAGTTACCACCGATTGTTGCGACATTCCCAGACCGGCAAGCTCTACTGGATCGGTAATATTGTTAGTGACCCGCCGAAAGGAAGCAACCCTCGCTATCCGCTCGTGATTGCAGAAGTGAACGAAGAACTTCCCGCTTTGAAGCGCAAGACGGTGACGCTCATTGACGACCGTCAGCCAGGAGAGGATGAAGGACTCGAGCTCTCGAATTTTGAGATCCTGGAAAATCGCCAATCACATGAAATAGAAATCTACCTCAGTCGCTATGGCGAAGATCCACATGATTTCTGGGCGGCAGATGCTTATCGTTACAATCTGCGGCTTACTGAATCAGATCGGGCTAGACAATAATTCGCGTTCATTGTTTTTCGCCGCTCTTTCCCGAATTTCTTTAGGGATTATCGGACGGATCTAAAGTATTACCGCTGGATTGGCGCACATCTCCGACGATTTCGCTGGGGAGGTTCCGCACAAGGTGATCCCATCCCTCTATCATTGAAGGCGCCAGTAGGTGTTGACAAACACACAGTTCTGGACTGAGTTCTCCAGGCTTAGCGAGATAGTTAATCAGGGACTCGTGGCTTCGGTACGCCCCTTCGTGTTGCTCACGATATTGTTCTGGCGAAGAAACCATACTCCGAATTATCGCCTGCATATAGGCAAAATAAGGCCGCGTGGTGCGGACCAGGGTCTCTTCCAAGAGGTGATGGTTTGAAATCCTCCATATGCAGTGGTGGAACTCAAAGTCCATTTTCACGACGTCGCACATTGCGTTTTTCCAGTCTTCTCGCCAGAAGGTTTGCATTAATTTTTCTTGAATGATGGCGAGTCTTTCCAACTCCTTTTTTTTCACATTGCGGGCAGCCAGCTTAAGAGCAAGTACTTCAAGTACGACTCGCAAGCCGACGATCTCTGAAATCTCGGCGAGCGTGAGTTCAATTACGTACCAGCCTCGGTTGTGGAAATTTCTTACAAGGGATTCCTTTTCTAATTGCAACAAGGCTTCGCGTACCGGGCTGCGACTTACCTTGAACTGCGTAGCCAAGGCCGAATCCTTCAATAATTCGCCCGGTTTAAACTTTCCTTCGAAGATCGCCGTGCGCAAAATGTCGGCAACTTGCTCGCGCAATCCTTTACTGTTGATTTGGTTCTCTAATACTAAGGACATCCTTTTCTCCATTTCGCGAAGCAATTGCGTGAGTAAACTAAACCGCCAGGTTTTTAGGCCAAGTTGTCGCGACCAGGGTTGCGAACTACCCAAAATAGCAGGGCCAATTGATAGTAACAATACATTTGCACTCTCAGTTACACCACCGAAGCCAAAGGAACTCGTTGACAATGTGTTAGTGTATGATATATTGCGTACTGTATACAAATAAAACTCTTCCTAACGCCTTAGCGATTTTTAAATGGTGCGTTCGTTAACCATTTTGCTTGCACTTAACGGGGTGTTCTCCTGGTTCTTACCCGGACAACTTCTGGTGTGGGAAACCTCCGGCTTTGAAGACTTTCGTCAGGGAGAGTTCGACTCCGGCGGAGTTAATTTGTATGTGTCAAAAAGGGGAGTTGTGCAGGCAGTTCACCGTTTCGACGTAAATCAGGATGGTTTTTTTGATCTCGTTTTTGCCAATACCCACGATCGTATTCATGTAGTGCCTTCGTATCAGTATCGATTCAAAGCGGGAAACCGAAATGATTTTACAAAAACCGAATATCCGGGAGCGGGAAGCTTCCGTATCGTTGCGACTGATCTCAACGGAGACAAATTGCCAGAGCTCATCATCGGCAGAGGTGACGACAATGTCACACCTAGTCTAAACACATATATTTATTGGGGAATACCTGCGGGTTGGGATGAACGGTATCACACTGAATTACTTACTCCAAATTTCCGCGAACTCTGTACTGGTGATCTCAACAATGATGGCGACGCCGACATCATTACTATTAGCGGTTCAAATTTACTCATCTACTGGGGCCAACCAAATGGGTTCACTTATCAAAACAAGACTTCATATTCCGCCCCCTCCTTGAACTCCTGTCAAGTTGTTGATTTAGATGGGGATCATTTGAATGATTTGGTAGTAACTGGATCAGGTAACACGAGTAGAGTTATCTGGGGTGCAAAGAATGGCTTCCAGACTGACAATGCAACTCAATTGCCAGTTGGAACTTCTAGCGAGGCCTCTACCCTTGGTTCACGGTTGGTTCTGGCTACTCCATCCGGGCCGAGAATTTACACGGTCAACGTCCGTAAATTCTCGTTGGACGAGGCAGTGGATTATCCGGAATCAGGTAAATTGGAAAGCGCAGATTTAGATGGCGACGGGATCCAAGACTTAGTCGTTTCCCGAACGGTGCTGAATGGTAATTATGTAACCACATCCCGCATCTTCTGGGGGAAAAGTAAAGACGGTAGCGAGACCTACTTTCAATCACGATTCACCGATCTTCCCACGCTAGGGGCCAGTGACGTTGCCATCTCTGATGTCGATAGTGATGGCTTCAAAGATATCATTTTCGCCAACTCTCGTGACAATGATAAATTTAGTGTGCCATCTTATATATATTGGGGAGCGTCAAATGGCTACACCGAAACCCGGAGATCAAGTCTATTGACCCATGGGGCTCAATCCGTCAGCGCCCTGGGACCAGATGTTTTTTTCGCCAACAATGTGATCGCACGAAGGCGTGGTGATGTTGATTCTTTTGTCTACCTCGGCAGCAAGCAAGGTTTGTATTCTACCGACCATCTGCTTCGTCTTCCAACAGTCGGGGCTTACGAAGGTTGCCTTTCTGATCTGAATGACGACGGCTATGTTGACGCCCTGTTTGCTAACTCTTACGAAGATGCACCGGACCTGAAAGGTGGTTCATACATCTTTTGGGGAAATAACAAGGGTCTTTCTCCGTCAAACAGGACAATGGTCCCGAGTCGGACTGGCATAGGTTGCGCTGTCGGTGATCTGAACTTTGACGGCTTTCTCGATCTTCTTATTTCCAATTTCACTCAAGATTCCGCATCACTTTTTTTCGGCGGACCTGATAATGATTACAGCAAGCATGAGCAAATTCTCCAAGTAAGAGATCCCCGCTTCCCATCAATCGCAGATCTCAACAAAGATGGCTTTCTAGATTTGCTTGTTCCTTCGGTCAAAGAAGGACTCCATGTTTTCTGGGGAAGTCAGCGCGGGTATACCCAAAACAATCTTACGCTTCTCCCGGGAATCGGACCAGTAGCGCAACAGATCGCTGATTTGAATGGTGATGGCTATTTGGACATTGTCCTGTGCAATTTAGTGGACGAGAGCAACCGCCTCTTTCATGGGATTAATAGCTATATCTACTGGGGCTCATCCAAAGGGTATTCTTCTTTGCGTCGCATGGATCTCCCATCAATTGGAGGGGAATATTCGACTATCGCAGATTTCAATGGGGATCATTATCTGGATATTTTCATGTCGAACTACCAGAGCGAGTTTGAACGATTTCTGGACTCTTATATCTATTGGGGTAACCACAAAGCAATTTACAACGATAGTGCAATTACTACTTTGCGAGTTGGTTCCGCCTCCGGCGCCGTTTCCGCCGACTTTAATGGGGATGGTTGGATTGATATCGCGGTCGCCAACCACTACGAAAAGGGGTCACATCTGACCAACTCCTATGTTTTCTGGAACGGCCCTGACGGATTTGAGAATCGTAGCAAGACCCCGTTGCCGACGACTGGGGCACATCTTATGACAGGGGTTGACCCTGGCAACATTTATACCCGCGATCTTAGAGAAACCTACACCTCGAAAGCTTATGACGCAGGTTCAACTGTAATTCCTACAGAGTTGCGTTGGGAGGGGACCACTCGTTTCGATACAAAGCTCGGGTTTGAAATCCGCAGCTCCCCGAGTATGCAGGGTTTGCGTGAGTCACCTTGGCAATCGTTAGGGTCTCAAAGTGAGCACGAAAGGAGGCCTTCTCTCCCTTCGATACTGTCCAATCGGTGGTGGCAATACCGGGTAATCTTTTTTGAACGTCCGGCAGCGTCACCCGCCCTCAATAGAGTATTGATCACCTTCAAACAAATAGGATAGAGGGGATGAGTAATTTGAGTATCAAGAAGAGGAACGCTTATTCAAGATTTAGGACCACCCCAAAGAGTCTTCAAAAGATTGATATCACGGATATGAACCTAGAATCGCCGCTCAAAATTCTTAGCAATCCACACGGCATTGTTTCTCCAAAGGCCAAACTCCAAAGCATCGTCTTACTTCTCTTCTTATCGTCTGTCACGGTTTTTTCCGCGCCTGCCGACGGCCCTGCGACAACCCTTTGGCAGATTGGCCAATTTGATGAGTCATCCGAAGAATTCGCTAGTCGAAGCACCAATCAAACAATCCGGTATGAGGTGGGACAAAGCGATCCCGCAAAGGATTGGGTGAGGGTACATGTAGGATCGGGCGATGGCTCAGCGCATCCATACTCGATAGATTTTGCGTTGTCGCAAGAGCCGCGAGGCCACTATCGCTTGAAAATAGCGCTGCTGGCGATCAGCCAAAAGGTTCCGTGGCTTGAAGTGAACGTGAATGATCACCGCGGGTGGTTCTACCTTCATCCCCGTCTCACTTACGCTCGTGGTGCGGGAGGGTTCGCTCAGAGCACGACGATCTCAAGCGATACCCTGCTGATCGATGTTCCTCCGGCCTTTCTCAAGAAGGGCCAGAATGAACTTATCCTTACCGCAATAAGTGATCCGGCGCCTGAACCTGAGGATAAAACGCCCCGTCCTTACAGGTACGGCTCTGCCGTACTGGGCTATGATGCGATTGCTTTGGTCCATGACCAAAAGTCTTCCTCTAAGGGCGGACTTTTCTCGGTCAAAGCTGTGCCGACGATCTACTACCAGGCGCACGGCTCTGGATTGGCGGAGTTAGTAAACATCTACCTGAGTAGTGAAAAACTGCGTGCCCGAAACAGCTTGACATTGCGCGTGGGCGGAAACGCGATGACCCAAAGCGCCGATTGTGATCGCGACTTTGGCGAGCAGCGATTTACATTTTCAGTGCCGGAATTCGCTTCAACGCAACCTGCGGAGGTCACGATCCGCTCCGGAGCCAGACAGCAGCGGGTGATGACCAAAATTACTCCGGTGCGGAAGTGGAGGATAGCAGTTATACCTCATACGCATCTTGACATTGGCTACATCGATCGGCAGGAAAAGGTGGCCGAGATCCACGCCCGCACTATCGATGACGTAATGGTGGCCGCGAAAAAACATCCGACGTTTCAATTCACACTAGATGGATACTGGCAGGCGGAACAATTCCTCTCCGGACGTAGTGAGGATTGGAACCAGGAGTTTTATCAGATGGTGAAAGACAGGCGAATTCACGTGCCTGCCCAGTATGCTTCACTGATGACGGGCACTGGGAGCCTCGAAACATTGATTCGCTCGTTCTACTTCAGTCATGCGCTTCACGCCCGACATGGCGGTTCTAGGTACTACGCAAATAGTACCGACGAGCCGTCGTATACGTGGTCCTATGCCTCCATCCTGGCCGCTGCGGGAATGAAGTATTTTATTTCTGGCAGCAATAACTTCCGCGCGCCAATTCTTTACTTTGGCCGGCTGCATGAAAAGTCCCCGTTTTGGTGGGAAGGGCCTGATGGGCAAAAAGTCCTGATGTGGTATTCGCGTATTTATACTCAGCTGCAAGAAGTGTTTGGGTTCCCGCCGCGGATCTCTCTAGGTGAAGACGGTCTGCCATTGTTTCTTCAGAATTACGATCGACTCGATTACAAGCCTGATACGGTGATCATGTATGGAACACAGGGAGATAACATAGGTTTTTTCCCAGAGCAGATCAGCGTGGTGGATGCATGGAATAAGAAGTACGTTTATCCGAAGTTAGAGTTTATGGGGTTTGAAGAAGCAATGGATCGAATCGCCAAGCAGGCAGGCGATTCGATCCCAACCGTGCGAGGCGATGGCGCGCCGTACTGGGAAGACGGCGCGGGATCCGACGCCATTATGACAGCAGTAAATCGCAGCAATGAACAGCGCGTGATAACTGCTGAGAAATTGGCGACTATCACCTCACTGCTTAACTCCACGGTTCAGTTTGACCCGGAACATTTCAAACAAATATGGCGGCGTATCCTGCTATTTGAGGAACACACTTGGGGCGCTACCGGCACTGCGGAACCGCCTGAAGACCAGCAGCACCTCAAGCAACACGCAACCAAGCAAGCGTATGCACTAGATGCGCAACGCCTTACTGATGAACTACTTCTGCGAAGTCAGTCCGCGCTTGGAGCGAACATTCCTGGGAATGCCGGCACTTTCGTAGTTTTCAACGCGCTCAATTGGCCGCGCAGCGGATTAGTTCAGATTGACCTTCCCAAAGGCCAGGAGATCCCGCTCGCAACTGGCTTGGTCGATCTTCGCCCTCCCAAGGGCCAAGGCCTCAGGGATGTTGCTTCTGGCAAAAATGTCCCTTTTGAAGTTCTCTATTCTGCAAACAGCTACAGGCGTGTGCGTTTCATGGCCCAGGATGTGCCCGCGATGGGCTATCGTTGCTATACGCTGGGTATCACAGAGACTGAGATTCCGCAAAGTGTTGCCGAGAGCACGACGTTGGAAAGTGCTGCTTACCGCATTGTCCTGGATCCCGCGAGCGGCTCGATTCGCAGCATAATAGATAAGGAATTGAACCGCGAATTGGTGAATACAAAAAGCCCCTATCGTTTTGGTCAATACCTCTATGTCACCTCCAAGGATCAGGAGCCCACGCGCCTCACCAAGCAGTTTAGTCTTATGGCGCCGATGCCGGAATTTGTTATCCATGCAGCAGAGAATGGCCGTCTTAAGTCGGTGCAAAAAACCCCATTTGGTACCGTAGTACGTATGGAGAACTCCGGTGTAAACACCCCAAAGATCGAAACGGAGATCATTCTTTTCGACCGAGAGAAGAAGATCGAGCTGATCCAACGCGTACAAAAGACCCAAGTGTATACAAGAGAAGGTGTCTACTTCGCATTCCCTTTTGCGATAGAGCACCCTGTATTTCGTTATGCGGTGCAAAACGGCAACGTGAATCCGAAAAAAGATCTATTGCCCGGCGCGGGTCAGGAGTGGTTCACCGCACATCAGTGGGTGTCAGTTGAGGGAGATGGCCTGTTTGCGACGATTGTTCCGGTGGATGCGCCGTTGGTTACTTTCGGTGACATCGTCCGTGGCACTTGGGCTACGCAGTTCGGCGAACGTCCTGCTAATGTTTTCTCGTACGCAATGAACAACTATTGGCCCGGCAATTTTCCTTATTCGCAGGGAGGAGAATTCACATTCCGATACGTGTTGACCAGCGAGCGAAAGCCCAACTCAGGACGCCCGGCACGGCTGGGATGGGAAGCCATGACGCCACTGGAAATAGAAGAGATTACGCCATTTGATCGGGCATCTACTAACAGTCCGCCAGCACTTGATCCGGGGCAGGGCAGCTTTCTAACGGTGGACCAGCCAAACGTCGTCGTCACTGCTTGGAAGCGCGCTGAAAACGGGCGCGGAACTATTCTGAGGCTGCTTGAAATTGAAGGAAAGCCGAGTACCGTCAGAATCACCCTTCCTCGGTTCGCTATTACCTCAGCAGCGATGTGCAACGCGTTGGAAGATGATCAGCTGCCTATCAGCACCTCCGGCGACGGTCTCCAGATAGATATTAAGCCCAACCAAATCGTCACGTTGCGGATTGAAAGAACTTCAGCTAAGCATTAAAGAATTGAATAGGTTGCCGACTTCTTTACAAATGACATGGTAGGGCAAAGAGGACGTGCGCTGGGATCCTTACGCAACATTCACTTGGCTGTCGTCGCCGGGTCAAACCCCTCCACGATTACGGCGCGATAGTCGGCGCCTTTGAATCGATGTTCGCGAGCTTCGACATAGGCGGGGCTGTCGTACCATGCCTTTGCATCGGCGTAGGAGGGGAATTCGAGGATCGCAACGCCTTCGACCGCTGGTCCCTCGATCACTTCATGGGGACCATAGGCGGCGAGCGCCTTAAACGTGTGACCAGACATGGCGGGCGGGGCCTTCTTCCAGTAGGTCTCGAGTTCCGAGCGATCGCGGGTACTTTCTCTGATGAAGATCACATAACTTGCCATGTTCATCTCCTAATGACTTTTCACAGGCTAGGCTATAACAACCAGACATTAAAGAAGGAGGCCCCATCATGTCTGAGACTCGATTCCAACTAAGTCCGCAACAAGTCGAGCATTTCGACCGTGAAGGCTATCTGGTCATCGACGACTTATTCTCGGATACGGAGTTGCGGCCGGTGATCGAAGAAATCAGTGCCGACCTCGATAATCGCTGCCGCGAAGCGGTCGCCCAGCGCGAGTTGTCTCGCACGTATGAGCAATACGATTTCGAGCATCGCCTTGCCTATGTCAACCGCGAGAACGAGAATGTTTCGAAATCGATGTGGGATATGAAGCTCGTGCTGCCAAGCTTCTTCCATCTAATGACCAACGCCAAGTTGCTGGACGTCGCAGAGCAATTCTGCGGTCCCGAGTTGATTGCGTCGAGCGTCTACCGCTTGCGTCCGAAGGTCCCAAGTCACGCGTGGAGCCCGGTGCCGTGGCACCAGGATTCTGGATACATGGAACCCTACTGCGACTTCGGGTTGATGCTAACAGTCTGGGTGCCCTTGGTCGACGCCACCGAAGAGCGCGGTTGCCTCTGGGTGATGCCGGGCGTGCACAAGGGCGGGCTATTTTTCCATCATCCCGATGCTCAGGGCCACTATCTCGTCATCCCCGATACGGAGTTCGAAGGGCATCAGCCCGTGTGCGCCCCCGTTAAGAAGGGCGGAGTCCTGCTGCTAACTAATCGCACGCCTCACGCCAGCTTCGAAAACAAGACGGACATCGTTCGGTGGAGCATGGACATGCGATACCAGAGCGCCTCCCTGCCGACTAACGCGTCCATCAGCCGGCTGCCGGGAGAGGCGCACCCTGCAGCGACCAACGGCGTTCCGGTAGCGTGCAATCCCCCGGAACCCGACTTGTTGGTTCGTAGTCGGCGGCGGTCTGAAGAGGTGTTGAAGACCCCTGAGCAGTTCATCGAGTTGCGCAAGAACCATCAATACGTAGCCATGACCGACCGCTGGGGGTACTCGGTCGCCAAACGCAAAGATCCATTAGGTAACCCCTACATGGCGGAAAAGCCGTCAGATCTATGAAGGACTTGCCTATACCGTCGCCACCTTCTCGCCCATCTCGGTTTTCGCTACAGTTTCCCCAACTTCTGTGTCTTCAACGTCCACCACAAGCGCCGGCCTCGGGAGATCCTTATACCAGGTGAAATAAAGCAAGATGCACAACAGGGCTGTGATGGTGAAACACCCAAAGGCCATTGCCTGACGATGAAGGATTAAATAGAGCGTGCCCACGTAAAGAGCGCATATGCTCACTAAGGCCAATAGCGTGTTAAGCGCTTCGCGGGTAAACGGTGTATCTAATTTGAATTCCGGTTTCATCGCCAGCAACCGTTCGCGGATCGGCGACCAAGCGCCCGCTGGCTGCACCGTGGCATAGAACTTCTCCAAGGTGGAAGTATCTGTCGGCTGGGTGGACAACGCCACGACAACGGTAATAATCGTTGACGTAATAGCGATCACCGGAAAGACAATATACAAAGGTAAGGGCGTGGTCAGAACCGATGGTTCCGTAACGGCTTGACCAAGGGATAGAGCCATACCGCCAAATACCCCCGCCGCATAGCCCCAGCCATTTAGTCTCCACCAATACCAACGCAACACGTTTGGCGGCAGAATGCCTGCCGCCAGCGTTCCAAATATCCAAAGAAACGCTCTATTAATTGAACCGCCAAAATAAGAAATTACGATACCCGTAATGACGAGCAAGGAAGACGCAACATAGCTTGCCCGAATCAAAGTCGCGGGAAGCGCCGTTGGATTGATGTAGCGTTGATAAACATCCTTCACTAAATAGGCGGCACCGCCATTCACCGTGGAACTAAACGTCGCCAGGAATCCAGAGAGCAATGCCGCGAGCATGAAGCCGACTAATCCCACTGGTAACATCGCGCCAATGATCACAGGTAATGCTGTCTCCGGATCGCGCTTGAGCGCCTCATCCAGAGCAGGATTACCCAACCCCATGATAGCCACTACCGCGATCGCCATCGCAAAAGGCCAGCGCACGGTGTGTATTGCTCCCCACAGAGCGCCTAGTTTCGAGGCGTCGCGCGCATCGCGTGCCGCCAGGAAACGTTGGAAGTCATACAACTGTTCAGGCCCACTAAAGCAGAGCAACATACCCTTCGCTAGCCATACCGCGACCAGTGCCCCAAACAGTGAGTAATCAGTCCCGCCTGCTATTACGCCTTGCAACTCCGGCGGGCGCACTGACGGCAGAATGTCCATCCAACCATTCGGCACACGGGCCACAAATGTAGCAGCGTTGAAATGGCGATAACCGATGATGGCAAAGCCTATGGCTCCCGCGCTCAACACCAGCGTCTGCAGGATCTCTACGCGCACGATACCGTGAAAGCCGCCTACGACGACGTAAAGCCCGCTCACGCCGAGTATCAGCACTGCGCACATGAAGGGAGAGAGAGGTAAAAAGATTGCTCCGAATTTTCCCATTCCAATCGCGCAGTAACCGAGGAGTGCGCTAATTGTGAGAATGGCAAACAGCGTGTAGGAAAGCCGTGCGATGTCCCCAGCTTGCTCCCGTCCAAAACGCGTATACATCCATTCGGCTCCGGTTAAGACTCCGCTTCGCCTGATCCATTTCCCCATGAAGGCCAAATAGAAGGCGGTAATCGGGAAGCCCCACAGCCAATGGACCCACATCCCCTTCAAACCAAGGACTATAAAGGTCGATACGATCCACATCGTACCGGTGATGTCGAAGTATGACGACGAGCCGGACATGGCCAGGGCCCACCACGGGAGGCGTCGGCCTCCCAAGAAATATGATGTCATGCCCTTGGCGGCGCGCCGCTTCATCGCGATACCGATACTCATGATGGCCGCGAGATAGGCCACAACAATTATCTGGTCGGTGAGTGAAAGCTTCATATTAAGATCCCCAACACGCCACAGACGAAGGCGCGGGTCCTACCGTCTTTAGGCGATACATTCTTACTTCGACAACAGGCGTTAAATCCGGTGCTCTAGTAACTTCTCCCCAGCACGTTGAAGGTATTTCATGGTTTTGTTTTTTCGGCGCAACGCGATGTAGACAAACAACACATCGACTAACGCAAGCTGTGTAATGCGGGCGGCTAAGGGAGCCTGGAAATATTTGATCTCGCTAGGGGTTGCATATAGGGCCAGATCCGCCATTGACGTGATTGGGGACTTCATGCAATTTGTAAGGCAAACCGTGGTTGCGTGATTTTGCCGGGCAATCTCGAGGCACCTCACCGTCTCTGTGGTGCTGCCGGAAATCGAAATTCCGAAGGCCAAGTCCCCCTTTCTTAGCTGCGTCGCAGTCACAATTTGCATGTGGCTATCCATATGGGTCGAGGCCGGCAAGCCGATCAGCTGGAACTTACAGCAAGCTGTGTATGCTACCGGGAATGACAGCCCAATTGAAAAGAACTCAATCCGGCTCGCCGCCTCAAGCGCCTTTGCAACCTTCATCAAAGTTTTTTCGCTATTGATTTGAAGAGTCTCTTGAAGACTTTGTGTGTGATATTGGAAAACATCATCGATAATTGTTGAGTCCTCTTTTGATACTTTTGCCGAAGCAGAGAAGCCGGCTTGGGCCAGTTCCTGCGCCAGTGCGATCTTAAAATCGGTGAAGCCTTTGAGCCCGAGCCGACGACAGAAGGCGATGATTGACCCGACGCTGGCCCCGGATCCGTTTCGCACCTGCGAAATCGTCGAAGAAAGAATCCTCTCCGGGTCCTGCAGGACGTATTCACCAATGACTCGCTCCGTGGGGTTAACGGATGGCAAGAGGGCCTGCAAATAAACCAGCATTGGCCGTTGTAGTGTCACCGCCTCTGGACCTCAGAAAAATCCATAAACAATCTTATTGAATATTGTTCACTTATGAGTATAGAATATGAACTAAGCTCGATTCGCAATGTTTACCTTAAAGATAGGATTTGTCAATAACAATTATTTGACCTCACTTGCATTTATTGAAGGTGGAAATCTGAGGACTAGTTTTTCTCGACTATTAGGGAGAAGACGATGCCACTTGTTCCTATGGCCCAGTTGTTATCCGACGCTCGGAGAGCCGGGTATGCGGTTTGTTATTGTGAATCTTGGAATCTTGAATCGACCCAGGCTGTTATCGAAGCTGCCGAGGAACTCGAGTCACCCATCATTGTTGGTTTCAATGGGGGTTTCTTAATTCACCAGGGACGGTCTAAGCCAGAAAACCTAGCCTATTATGCGGGGTTCAAACTGGCAGCATCCAAATCTCCCGTGCCAATTGCCTTCCTCTTAAATGAAACGGACAGCCTGCCGCAAATAGAGGAAGCAATCGAGTTGGGCTTCAATTCAATAATGGTAGAAAGTCCTCACATGAACAAGGACCAATATCGAGATCTTGTAAAAACAGTAGTCAAGCTCGCTCATGACCACGACCTTTTTGTAGAAGGCCAGGTAGGTGAACTGCCGGAAGGTTGGGAGGGCGGCTCTCCTGACAGCGAAATCACCGACCCGGCGGTCGCAAGTGCCTTTGTTCAGGAGACAGGCGTGGACGCGTTGTCGGTGTCGATCGGAAACACGCATGTCTTAACTAAGGGCCGCTCTCCCGTCTATCTCGATAAATTGGAAAAAATCCGCGAAGCCGTTGACGTTCCTCTTGTCATCCACGGCGGAAGCGGGTTCCCATCCGAATATGCAGGTGACGTCATTAAACTCGGAGTCGCCAAGTTCAACTTTGGTACCGCGCTAAAGCAGACTTATCTGGATGCTATTCGAACAAAGTTGTCCGAGTACCACGAACCAATGAACCCACACGTGTACCTGGGTATGGGCGGAGAGAAAGACATCATGGTGGCAGGGATGGAGGCGGTTAAGGCAAAAGTTAAAGAACTGCTAAAGACCTACGGATACGCCGGGAGAAACCGGATCATCAATAACGCAATTGTTTAAATCAAAGGCTCGAGCATGATCAATCAACAGCTATACATTGCTGCAGTGGAAGGCGCCGAAGCCCTGTTTACAAAGGCCGGAATCATCATCACCCCTGACGAGCGAAAGCGTTTTGAAGTTGCCGATTTTGGTCTTGAGGAGTTGGAGAAAACAGGTCTCCAAATCATCACTTATGTCAACACTGAACGTTGCTGCGCCAAAGAAATCGCGATGTCTCCGTTCCAGACCTGCCCCGAGCATTGTCATCCCTCGACAGGAGCTGTGCTGGGCAAGGAGGAAACGTTTCGCTGCCGTTGGGGGACAGTCTACCTCTATGTTAAAGGGGACGTTACAGAAAAGCCGATCGCTAGACCGCCCTCTGGCTCAGAAGCTTACTACACAGTAGGGAAAGAGATCTGCTTAAGACCAGGCGACCAATACACAATCCATCCAGATACCTTGCATTGGTTTCAAGCAGGACCGGAGGGAGCCGTGGTCTCCGAGTTTTCGACGAAGAGCACTGACGAAAGCGACTACTTTACTGATCCTAGAATCAAGAGAATACCCGTAGTTAATGGAGAGTAACACTCGCTAACAATGCTAGATCAGTTTTCAGACTAAACAAGGTCATGGCTTTCGACTGTATTTGGTATCAACTCTGATGAGGGGCTGTAGCATTACTGATGAGTGTAGTGTCCAAGGCATACCTGGTGTCCTGTTAGAAAATGACTATCTCAGGGTGGTCGTTCTGGTTGGAAAGGGAACTGATGTCTACGAGTTTCGGCATAAGCAGACTGATACGGATGTTCTTTACAAATCTCCTTGGGGAGTAACTAATCCGCAATCCTATGTTCAAGATTCCCCTGACTCGACCGGACAGTTTATGGATTTTTATCACGGGGGATGGCAGGAACTCTTCCCAAATGCAGGGAACAGCTGCATCTATAAGGGAGCTGCACTTGGCTTCCATGGAGAGATTTGTAAGGTGCCCTGGAGCCACACGATCAGGGAGAAAGGGCCGAAGAGAGTGTCTTTGGAATGCAGTGTTCGAACGGTGAGAACTCCCTTCTTGATCGAGAAGACGCTCTTCATGGATAGCGAGATGGCGTCTCTAAGAATTCGTGAATCGGTAACAAATCAAGGTTCCGAACCTTTGGATTTTATGTGGGGACATCATCCCGCTTTCGGCGCTCCGTTTCTCTCAGAGCATTGTCGCCTCTTTGCTCCTTGTACTGAGGTAGAGACGTCACAGTCCCTACCAGCTCGCCAAATACTACGCCCAAATACTGAGTACAATTCTTTCCCATTTGTTACGACCGCCGATGGTAGGAATCTTGATCTGTCTCGCACGCTTCCCTCTTCCGCCGCCGTCACTAACCTGACTTATCTGAAGGGACTAACCGCTGGCTGGTATTGCTTCATTAATGAGAGGACTCGCCAAGGTTTCGCAATGAAGTGGGACGTTAGCGTTTTTCGATACATTTGGCTTTGGCAGGAGTTCGGCGGCACCAGGAATTACCCATGGTGGGGTCAGGGGTATGTTGTAGGCATTGAGCCTCACAGCAGCCTGCCTTCCCTCGGATTGAATGCGGCGATTGAGAGAGGAACCCAGTTGAACCTGCAACCCGGAGCTACCATCTCAACAACGATTGTGGCCTCAGTGTTTGAGGCCGAGGGAATCCCCACGGGTGTCACGGAAGAAGGTCAGGTGGTCTACTAACTTATGAAACATGTCATCATTCTGCCCGACCTTGGCCAAACAACTGGTGAAGCTAAAATCCTGAAATGGCAAAGGGTCCTCGGTGAAAAAGTCGAATCAGGAGAGCCGTTGATTGAGGTCGAGACGGACAAGGCCACGATGGAGGTGGAATCGTATGCCGATGGGTATCTGCGCGAGATGCTAGTTCAGGAGGGCGATGTTGTGAGTGCCTTTCTTCCCATCGCCATAATTACCGACACGGCGGACGAAGGCTATGAAACCAATTCGGTCGTGTCTTCGCCGGAGATCGACCAGGAGTCAGAAGTAAAGAAGGCAAATGAAAGCCCGGTTATTCTTCGGCCCGCTTCGGCAGAACTTTCTAGCTCAAAGGTTAAAGCCGTGCCGGCCGCTCGTGCCCTCGCTCGAAACCTCGGTATCGAACTTAACTGTGTCCGTGGAACTGGTTCTGGGGGATTGATTTCGAAAAAAGATGTCGAGCAGCACGCACTACATTCTGGCGACAAAGGTACCGGAACGAGTATCGGTGAACGAGGCGAGTTTCATGCTAAAGCTGCCAAAGCGATGGCTGAAATTACTACCTGGAGTGCCCAAACAATTCCACACTTCTATGTCACTTCAGATATTGATCTGTCAGCGGCTCTAGAGTGGAGAGAGGACTGGAACGCGCAATATCCAGATGTAAAGGCCTCGATCAATGCACTCTTTGTGCGAGCAGCTTCTAAAGCGCTCTTAGAGATTCCCCAGTTCCATATGGTTTTCCGAGATGGTAAGTATGAACGAAAGAATCCTACAGGAGACACTCTTATCGTGGTGGCTTTGGATGACAGACTGGACCTCGTCCCGTTCCCTAATGCAAGTAATTTGTCCTGGGAAGACTTCCTCCGGAGGCTGAACAAGACCCTTGAGACTTCGAAGAAAGGCCATCTCTCAAATGGCCCGGCAGAATCTCCGCCGGTGCTTGGTCTCTCTAATCTTGGGATGTTCAACGTCAAGCAGTTCACCGCGATCATTCCCCCAGGTTGTACAAGTATTCTTGCCGTAGGTGCTGTAAGAGACCGGGTTATCGTTAAAAACCAGCAAGTTGGCATACGGAAGATCTGTAGCATCACGTTATCGGCAGACCATCGTGTGGTGGATGGCGTCACTGCTGCCAAATTTCTAGAAAGGGTGCAGGTCCATTTGAATTCATTGTGACAAACAGCCAACTGACTAACGAAAAGAAATTGGCAATGTACCGCCAGATGGTGACCTGTCGAATGTTCGAGAATCGGGTGAACTCCCTATTCCTACAGGGTAAGATGCCTGGAACCATCCACCAGGCTCAGGGGCAGGAAGCCTGTGCCGTAGGTGTTTGTTCAGTCCTCACCGAAAAAGACATGATTACAAGCACACACAGGCCACACGAGCATGCCGTAGCGCGCGGCATCCCTCTCAAATCCTTAATGGCAGAGCTTTTTGCTAAGAAGACTGGTTGCTGCGCCGGCAAGGGCGGGTCAATGCACATAGGAGATCCTGCTCTAGGGATGCTCCCAGCGATTGCCATTGTCGGGGGCGGGATCCCAATCGCAGCAGGCTACGCATTGTCATTCCAGTACCTTAAACAACCGAGTATTGTCGCCTGTTTTTTCGGGGACGGGGCAGCCAATATCGGGAGTTTTCACGAAGGCATCAACATGGCCGCGATCTGGGATCTACCCGTGGTTTTCGTTTGCGAAAACAACTTGTACGCAGCATCTACACACTTTCGTAAGGTCATGAGGGTCGAGAGGATAAGCGACCGCGCGGCTGCGTATGGAATCCCGGGTAGCACTATTGATGGTAACGATGTGGAAGCGGTTTACGACGCAATGCTTGGAGCTGTAGAAAGAGCCCGAGAGGGGAAAGGCCCCACTCTTCTTGAGCTCGAGACCTATAGATCTGCCGGTCATTCGCGTAGTGATCCAGGGCACTATCGCCCCAAGGAGGAAGTAGTTGCCTGGAAAGAGCGCGATCCAATCACGCGTTTTGAGGGCAAATACTTGGCCGAAGGTCTCTTATCTGCCGATCTCATTAATGAAATCAAATCTAAGGTAGAGGGCGAGTTGAACGAAGCCGTTGCGTATGCGGAGGAGAGCCCCAGCCCATTACCTGAGGAGTGTCTGACCGATGTCTACGCTAATTAACCAGCAAGAAAGAAAAATAACGATCGTGGAAGCTTTGCGAGAAGCTTTGCGAGAAGAGATGCGTCGTGACGAGCGAGTGATCCTTCTCGGTGAAGACATCGGTATAAAAGGAGGATTTGGTGGAGCTTTTACGGTAACGCTCGGCTTAGAAGAGGAGTTTGGATCGAACAGGGTATTGAATACTCCAATCTCTGAAGGTGCGATCGCGGGGGTTGCGGCTGGTGCCGCACTCGGCGGACTGCGTCCCGTAGCAGATGTGCAGTATGGTGATTTTCTGTTTCTAGCCATGGATCAACTAGTAAACAACGCAGCCAAGTTTCGCTATATGTCTGGGGGTAAGCTGGCAGTGCCGATGGTTATGCGTGCGCCGGTGGGGGCCACGACAAGAGGGGCACAGCATGCGCAGTCACTGGAAGCTTTTTTTATGCATGTGCCCGGACTAGCGGTTGTCTGCCCATCCAACCCATACGATGCTAAGGGTCTACTAAAGACTGCCATCAGATCAGATGACCCAGTCATATTCTTTGAGCATAAGTTGTTATATGGAAGCAAAGGGGCAAGAAAAGAATCAGGAGGTATGGATGTTCTCGGTTTGGTTCCCGAAGAAGAGTATCTAATCCCGTTCGGCCAAGCGAAAATTATGCGCCCTGGAAAAGACATAACCATTGTCGCCAACCTCCTGATGGTTCACAAATCAATGCAAGCGGCAAAGTCATTAGCAGAATCCGGCATTGAAGCTGAAGTCATTGATGTCCGCACGCTTGTACCCTTTGATTGGAACACGATCTTTGAGTCTGTAAGCCGCACAGGCAAGCTAATAATCGTCGAGGAAGACAATTTAACTGGTGGGTGGGGCGCCGAAGTGGCGGCACGCGTAGCTGATCGGTGCATGGGCTATCTAGAGGCTCCAATACGTCGAGTGGCTGCTCCCGACACACCGGTACCTTTTGCGCCGGTGATGGAAAATTTCTACATTCCTTCCACGGCATCAATTGTGACCACGGTACGCCAACTCTTTTAGGATTGAGTAGAAATAGTATGGATGTCGTCTGTTTAGGTATCTTAGTAGCAGACATCTTTTCCAACCCCATACACTCACTGCCTTCTGCTGGTGAACTAAGAGTTACAGATAGATTTCTGTTAAGTGCAGGGGGTTGTGCGACAAATACTGCCGCCTGTTTGAGGCGGCTCGGGCGGAGTGTAAAGGTGGTAGGAAAGGTGGGAGTCGACGTGTTTGGTGATTTCGTTTTGAGTGACCTTGATCGATACGGGATTGATGTGTCGCAAATAAGAAGAAGTCCAACTCATCAGACTTCCGGCACCTTTATCTTAAATGTTTGCGGCGACGATCGCCGATACATTCATTTCGTGGGTGCCAACGCAGACTTTTCTCTCAGGGATGTTGACTACTCGGCTTTGGCCGGTGCTCGTGTGCTCTATGTTGGTGGCTATCTGGCTATGCCGCGATTCGGAGCACAGGATCTTGTCAGTTTGTTGAAAGAGGCAAAGAAGCGGTCGCTATTAACCGTCGTCGATGTGGTAATCCCAGCAGGGAATTCTGTATCCCTCTCGCAGGTTGAACCAATACTAGCTCATACCGATGTGTTTCTCCCGAATCAAGATGAAGCTATGATTCTTACTGGCGAGCGAGAGGCTGAAGTCCAGGCCGATTTCTTAGGTCGAATGAATAGTGAGTGTACGATTGTCATTACCCAAGGACATCGCGGAGCGCTGGCGAAACGCGGAATGGAAACTCTTCGCGCCCAAACTTACGACGTGAAGTCAGTAGACGAATCCGGCGCAGGCGATGCTTTCACTGCCGGTTTTATTACGGCACTATTGGAAAACTGGTCATTAGAAGACTCCCTCAGGTTTGCCAGTGCTGTGGGTGCATCTTGCACAACGAAATTGGGTTGCATTGATGGCGTTTTTCAATTTGACGAGGCGATGGAATTTGTTTCTACGCACTCAATAAAGATCGTCTCTTGTTGATATTGAAAACTTCACTCAAGTGGCCTTTAGCCATTGGCAAAGCTGAGGAATTCATCGGTCAGCAAAACTGATTAGTGGGTTGCTACGGTTTCCATCAAAAATCGATGAAGTTCGGCAGAACAATGCAGGCGAATTTGTAATCTCAGACGTCGAAAGCATGGGAGCAATGATCCAGAGAGTCAGAATTGAGGACTTTGACCCTGATTTGCCGCGTCCGCCAGGCAAGGACGCTTTCTTCCTTGAAATTTCTCCTTCGACAGGCGGACAGAGGCTGGGTTTTCCCCTCTTGCTGGCAACAGGCAGAGGACAAGGAAAAACGCTTGTCGCTATTGCCGGAGTTCACGGAGATGAATATGAGGGCGTGCAAGCGATCCACGAGATTTATCATCAACTTAACCCTGATGAAATGAGCGGCAGGCTTCTTGCCGTTCCGGTGGCCAATCAACCTGCTCATTGGGCTGTAAGCCGCCATACCCCAATTGATTTTCTGAACCTGGCGCGGATATTCCCAGGAAGACGAGAAGGTACGTTTACAGAGCGCCTCGCCTACTATTTGTCGGAAAAGATAATCAGCTGCGCTGACTTTTTTGTCGATTTACACAGTGCCGGCATCAAGTATCTGATTCCGCCAATGGTCGGGTACGGGATTGGCGAGTCCGCGCGCGCGCGCGTCTCCAAAGAGGCCGCGCAAATCTTTGGTACCCCCGTTGTTTGGGGACATCCGGGAGAAGTTCCCCCCGGTAGGACGATCTCCGAGGCTGACCGTCGTAGTATTTCGTGGGTTTATGTCGAGGCTTCCGGCGGCGGAAGGATCCGCCCCGCTGAACTACCATACTACAAAAATGGTCTGCTTAACCTTCTTAAGTATTTAAAGATCATTCCTGGTCAACTCGAGGCAGGACAGGTGAAGTATCAACTCGTCGGAAAGGGAGATCTTGATGAGGCTATCTCTTCAAATACTGCGGGATTCTTTGTTCCCATGGTACAGATTTTGGAGCGAGTGGCACGCAAACAAGTCGTTGGATTTGTGAGAGATTTGTTTGGTGAGACCATAGAGGAAATCAGGTCGCAGCAAGAAGGTTTTGTAATTGTACTACGAGCACTGCCCATCGTTTATCCAGGTGAAACGGTTTGTGTAATCACGGGTGGAAGCGCGCTATGCTAAATGATCAAGATATTAAAGGTGCGGAGGTCTATCTAGTCAGCGATGCTTCGGAGTACGTGACGGCGATGAATCTTTTTGTTGACGGCAGATGGACCGCGTTGTAATTGCTTGGGCCCGGCCATCAAGGTAGGGATTACTTCTCCAGAGCGCGTGGTGTGCATGAAATGACTGAAATATCCATTCTAGCTGACTATGGAGATCTGTGTGGTGAATGCCCAGTCTGGGATGGCGACGCCGCTTGTCTCTTCTGGACAGACATCGCCGGCTCGCGGTTCTATCGCTATCGTCCGTCATCCAACAGGCATGAGATCCTTCGGGAAGGCCTGCAGATCAGTGGTTTTCGCGTCAATCAGCCGGGCGGTTTTGTAATTACCAACAGCAAGGGCATATGGCTTTGGGATGGCACCTCCCTGGTCAGGTCAATTGCCTCGCAAGTGAGCGGTTCAACCTGTCAGATGAACGATTGTATTGCCGATCCCGTTGGCCGTTTATACGCAGGAACATCTTTCTATAAGCCGAACGCGGAATATGAGCTGGGTAAGCTCATCCGCGTGGAGACGAACGGTGAAGCGACTATAGTCGATGATGGCTTTCACATGGCGAACGGTTTGGGTTTTTCTCCGGACTGTAAGACTTTGTACTTTACTGACAGCGTCATGAGGTGCATTTACGCCTACGATTACAAGGCTACGAATGGAGAGATCAGTCGTCGTCGTGTAGTCGTCAAAGTTCCAGACACTGAAGGTTTGCCCGACGGAATGACTGTTGACAGCGCGGGATTTATATGGTCTGCGCAATGGTATGGTGGTTGTGTCGTTCGCTATGATCCGGATGGCAAAGTCGAGCGGCGGATCCCGATACCCGCAAAACAGACTTCAGCCATCGCTTTTGGCGGCGAGGATCTGATGGATATTTTTATCACATCAGCGGGAAACTCGGGACCTACGCCGATTATGCCTCCCGGCTACTGTGCCGATTCCGGATATTTCGGTGGCAGGCTTTACCACCTCAAATTGGATATTCAAGGTAAACCCGAATTCAAGGCCTCGATCGCTCTGTCGGTCTGACGTTTGTAAGGAACATCGGAGTGGGAATTCGGGCTGAGCTGCCCACGCGCACAAGACACCTGCTGCTAATCATGGGTTAGTCTACCAAGTGAAGATTATGAACCATAGCGACAAAGCAATACGGTCGATAGACTGGGATTACATACCAATAGATCCTCAATCGCTGCGGGAAATCGGGCCGCCAACGATTTCATACCGAAGAGAGGGTCCGGCCATACAAGCGAACAAGCCTAGTTGAATACTCGACATTCCCGCCAACGAAAGTAATCGATGTTAGAAATTCTCTAAGTAAGGCGATCGGTTTGTTTGTTGAGCAGGTATTTATCAGGCGTGTAGTCGACGAATCAATCAATATTCGCCCGGCTTAAACCTTTTCCGAAGCCGTCCGCGGAATTCCGCCGATCCGCCTGTTGGCAAAAAGTCTTCGTTGACCGTGCCAAAGCATATGATATACTGCGTACTATATACAATTTCGTGATGAGGACGGAAACTCGATGGGAAGGCTCAGTGCCTGAGTGATCGCCTGAGATCAAATCTCTATTTCCTTCTGAGATGCAAGCGATTCAAGCTGCTATTAATCGCAAGGGCGGAGGCTTGTCCATGGTTGATGATGTTCAAGAACTACGCTGCAGCATATAGTTGGAAAGCCTTGCGATTGGGATCCCGTTTTAAGAATTGTGACGCACCATTCAACAATGAAGGGCGAATCAAATGATTGAAGTTATTGGGCATCATCTCATCTACGAAAATCCGAAACCACACGTGCACAGCCGTCACGGCTTCTTTCCGGGTTTAGAGAGACTTCCTTCTGGAGACTTGCTTTGTCTCTTCGTCCTGGGCGAAGCGTTTGAGGCTCCAAACAATACGACAGTCATCTCTCGATCAAAGGACAATGGCCTTACCTGGCAGCTTCAAGGTAACTTGCATGATAAGTCTGTCCAAGGGTGCGAAACGACAGATGCTTTGAAGCCTACCTTTCTAGAGAATGGAACGATCATCGCAATTGGCTATAGATTCCATCGCCACAATCCGGAACAAGGCATAGGTATAGAAGAGACAGGCGGAATTTGCTCAGGCGAGGATATTATTTCAAGCTCACGAGATGGAGGATACAGCTGGAGTCGCCCCGAGATAATTGAACGCACTCGGCCAGAACTGCTGGAAATCTCAGGCCCCTGTATAGAGTTGAGAGAATCAAAAGATCTTGTAGCTGTCTCAGCTCCTTTTAAGTTACCGGACGGCAGTAACCCGTCTGGACAAATCGGCGTTCTTCTGCGAAGTCCAGATCATGGCGCTAGCTGGAATGATAAGAAAATCTTCTTCCGCGCACCATCACAGAACGTGACACCGCTTGAATCTCGAATTTGTGAGATGCAGGATGGGCGGCTGGTGGCGATTGGCTGGGCGTACGACTACTCTACAGACCGAAGTTTACCCAATCAAGTGGTGGTCTCTCACGACGCGGGTGAGACATGGTCGGTTCCAATCAATACAGGTCATAGTGGTCAGGCCGCAAATCTCTTATGGCTCGGCGGCGACACACTGTTGACGATTCACGCGCACCGCGGCGAAGAGCGAGGGATTTACGTGAGGCTGATCGATTTCTCCCATGATCGCTGGCGAGTGATCGAGGAACAAGTCATCTGGACTTGTGACGGTATCGCACCCGGACAGCAAAAAATGGTACAGACGTTTTCATCGTTGAAGTTTGGCCAACCATCGCTACTGCGAATATCAGAGGAAGAGTTTCTAGCGACACATTGGACCATTGAAGATGGTCAGGGAAAGATTCGCTCGCACCGGCTTCGCGTGAGAGCTAATAACATCTCCTAGATCACCATGCGAATCGCTTTCCAGCAATGAAAATCGTTTAGCAACGATTTCCGTATCATCATGGCAAATACAATAACTGTACAGGCCACCGGGCTAGTCTATAGCAATCCAAAACCTCATTTACGCAGTATAGTTGCTTATCATCCTTCTCTAACTTTGATCAGTCAAAACGAGTTTCTTGCCACCTTCGATCTGGGAGAGGCAGTTGAGTCACTGGATTATCATACGGTCGTTTCAAGATCGACGGATCGTGGCGAAACTTGGAAAGTAGAGGGTCCGGTCCTTAAAGAGCCGCCACCCTCAACTACTCATACCATCCGCACAAGCCGCTTGCGTGACGAGTCGATTGTGGGATTTGGAGGCCTTCATCGCCGCGACGACCCCGAAGCTGGTCTGATCAACGGGAGCACCTTTGGCTATGTTCCTGTCGAGCCCTTCGTTGTTAGGTCATCCGATGGTGGCAGATTTTGGAGCAAGCCGGAGTTCATCGAGCCACCCCTGATCGGGCCTTCTTGGGAGACTTGTCATCACATCCTGGAATTGGAAGACGGAAGATGGTTGGCGCCTATTGCCACCTGGCGTGCCTGGAATGGTGATCATGCCTCAGGTCAGCAGGCTGTCGTTTTTATCAGCGATGATCTAGGCAAGAGTTGGCCCTCTTTTGGACGTACTTTCGATGGTCGTGATTCAGGAATCCTGCATCTTGAGCAATCAGTCATACAGCTGCATGACGGAGGCATATTGGCGCTTTGCTGGCAGCATGACCTGCAGTCAGGTAATAACCTACCCTCTATTTACTCATTGAGTCGCGACAGGGGCGAAAATTTCTCTCCCCCTACAGAGACGGGATTTTTCGCACAAACGGCGAAGGTAGTCCAACTCCGGGATAACCGTCTTCTCTGCGTCTATCGTCGAAATGATAAACCAGGACTTTGGGGAACTCTCGCTCGAATTGAGAAAAATCAATGGATTAATCTCGAAGAGTCGCCTTTATGGCAGGGTGCAGAGTCGGGGATGTCGGGCACGCTGGATAGTGGAGAGGAATTAAGTAACCTTAAATTCGGCTACCCGAGTATACGCCAGATATCGGCTCATGAAGTTCTCGTGCTTTTCTGGTGCCAGGAAGACTGCGTAACCCATATTCGATGGATAAAGCTGGCGGTAGCGTAAATCAGCTCTAATAGGAGATTGATTGTGTCGGATATTCGTGGGGTGGCTGATATGAGAGCTGTCGTGTACCTGCATCGGATTTTATATACGCGAAGGTCATCCGTTCCATCCATTGCGGCCGCCCTCATTGTCAGCATTGCCAGCATTGTTTCTGTCGTCACCGCAAAAGAATCCAATGAGCCTCTTACAGTAACTACCTTCGATCAAATGCCGAAGATCGTGCAATTGCCTGATGGTAGACTTATGGCCCTCTTCCAATCGCTTACAGGTGAAATGCAAGACGTGACGGCCCGCTATTCGAAGGACGCCGGCCATTCATGGAGTGCGCCTGAGACCTTGCTAAAACTGCCGCAAGAGGCTGGCGGTTGGGGATACTTTATAGCTTTCGTAGATAGAGAAGGTGAGGTGCACATCTTTTTTCTAAACGATGCGAGCACGGGAACCATTCGCTCGGAAGTTCCTGAAAGCGTGCGCCATTCAGAAGCCTATCAGAGCCGGCTTGATATCTGGCACGTTAAGTCCACCAACGGGAGGAAAGGATGGCAAACGCCCAAGATGATCTGGAAAGGTCGCGCGGGCGATTTACAGTCGGTGATTCAACTCAGCACCGGCCGAATTATCTTGCCAATCTCTTACATGACGAGTCGCTCCTGGAGTAACAGAGGAGAAGGATTTTATGCCTTCACCTATACGGGCAAGTTTGAAACGTCTGTTCTCTACTCGGATGATGCTGGAGACACATGGCAATCTTCTTCTTCTGTTCTCAAGGTGCCAACGCCGGACATCACTACAATACTGGGCGCTGTTGAACCGGTGGTGCTGGAATTAAAAGACGGCCGTGTCTGGATGTTGATCCGGACGCAAATGGGTCGGTTTCATGAATCTTTTTCAGCAGATGGAGCAGAGTGGTCGCGGCCTCAACCAATGGACCTCCTCTCCTCGGATTCACCAGCTGGTCTTATCCGCTTGAAGGACGGGCGAATACTGCTGATCTGGAACAACTGCTTGAGATTTCCCTATGCCTATGGAGGGCGACAGGTGCTTCATGCAGCTGTGTCAGAAGATGAGGGCCGCACCTGGCACGGCTATCGCGAGGTCGCCCGCGATCCTTACCGGGAACAACCTCCGACACCGAACGGTGATCACGGTGTTTCATACCCCTTCCCCGTACTAACCCTCGACGGGAAAGTCATCTTTTCCATGTGGGTTGAGACGGGAACCAGGCGATCAGTAGTTGCGTTTGACCCGAAGTGGCTTGACGAGACGAAACAGTCAGAAGACTTCTCTTCAGGACTGGGTAAATGGTCCACCTTTGGCACGCGCGGCGTTGAACTTGTACCGCATCCTCAAAAAACAGGCGCTCGATTGTTCAGTCTCACTAAACCTGAAGCGGAGTGGCCGGCTGGCGCGGTCTGGAACTTTCCCTACGGTAGGATGGGAAGACTTCGTCTCCGGTTGTTGTTGAGGCCCGGCTTTAAATCACTCAACATTGGCTTAACCGATCACTTCTCGACGCCATTTGATGAGGAGGATCGATTCCACAATCTCTTCAATGTGAGTATTGATGAAGGACGCTTGGCGAAAACAGTCTTGCTGAAGGCGAGCAAGTGGTATGAGTTGGAACTGCGATGGAACACTGCTCGGCGCGAGTGCCGCTTAGTAGTAGATGGACACCAGGTCGCCGTGGTGCCGCAGAATAGGGCCGGTGAGGGAGCCGGCTATTTGAGGCTACGGTCCATGGCAAGCAGCAAAGATCAGGCGGGTATGCTGATTGAACGGACAGACGCCTGGACAGCTTGGTAACTCGCATCTCATGGTACCTCTAACACGATATTTGAAACCCAATTTAGAACAGGTCGAGTGGGAGGGGTTGCGGACGAATAACATGCTGAAGTGGGGCGAGATCTGGATGCGCGGTCTCAACATCATAAAGGACTTATCGAACCTTCGTGTAACTCTCCTCCTCATCAATCGCCTGTTTAATCAAGACTTATGAGGATTACAAGTATCAAAGTCCGCGGCGGAGATCTCTCAGCCTTGACATTTGTTGAGGTTGATACTGATGAAGGAATCACAGGCATAGGCGTTACCGGATCGCCCTCTTGCATCATTGAACCCATTATTAAGCATGGATCTCAGAGCCTTGAAGCGATGCTGCTCGGACACGACCCGCGTAACACTAGAACGCTTTGGCACAAGATGTTTATGGGCTGGCAGGCTCACCGCAGCCGCGGAGCCGAAGGAGGGATAGCCGTTAACGCCATGGCGGCTATCGATATGGCGCTCTGGGATTTGACTGGTAAAGCTCACGATTTACCAATCTATAAGTTGCTTGGCGGGGCTGTTCAAAAAGAAGTGATGGCCTACGCCAGTGCGACAGCATTTAAAGTGCCCCAAGAGAGGAACCAGGTTTGGCTGGCCCTCAAAAGCGCCGAAGAACTATCAAAAGAATGCCTGGGATACCTCGGGCGAGGGTTTAAGGCGATCAAATTCGGCTGGGCGAACCACTTCACGCCGGCAGATGAAGAGCGGCTCGTGGCCATCCGGGAGGCGGTAGGGAACGAAACCAGATTAATGATCGACTTCGGTTGCCCGGCTTATTGGACTCCCGGTTGGAACGCCACGGCGGCGATCAAAGTGGCTCACATTTTGGAGAAATATGGGGTTTATTTCTTTGAAGAACCGATGCCGCCCCAAGACGTCGACGGCCATACTCGTGTTACGAGAGCTGTTGAGATCAACGTGGCGACCGGCGAGAGTTTGAGTACCATTCACGAGTTCCGCCGGTTCATTGATGCCAGAGCGGTCGACATCATCCAGCCTGACTCGGCGCAGATCGGGATGACGACTTTCTTAGATGTCATTCGGGCAGCCGAACAAGCGGGAATGTTGTGTGTCCCGCACAGTCCCTGGTCCGCAACAGTCGTCGCCGCTCACCTGCAGTTGCTCGCAACAACTCCGAGCTGTCCCATGATCGAGTTTCCAGCGCATAACGCCGCGTCTAAAGCTCCCTACGACCGGGTAACATGGATGGCCCACCACGATATCGTCGAGCGGCCGCTTGAATTGCGCGATGGCCACATCCAATTGGCAACGCTTCCAGGCCTTGGGCTGGGGAATTATGTCGAAGAAGCAGTCTCCGCCCTGGAAGCTTACGCTGCAGAAGAATGATAATCATGACAAAATCGGATCCTTTAATAGTAGTCGTTACCTGGAGGCCCGATAATCTGGACCAAATCAAGGACTGTCTCGAGGGGACAGAGGTCTACGACACAACGGACCGCGAGGAGATGCTGAGCCTGATCCAGGATGCCGAGGTCGCTTACGTAGCTGCATTTGACGCGCAGTTATTCAAGAGGGCCAAAAAGCTACGCTGGGTCCACGTCGCGTCTGGTGGTGTCGAAAACTCCCTTTTCCCTGAGATCGTCTCGAGTGACGTAACAATGACCTGTGTGAAAACCTGTTTCGGCACAACTGCTGCCGAGCACGCGTTGGCGGTAATGCTTCTTTTTAGCCGCCAGCTTCACTCCGACCTGCGTCACCGATGCGAGGCATCCTGGAACTGGGAGGTGCCGGGCGCTCTTCGTGTGGGAGGGCAGTGGCCCATCGAGGTGAGCGGTAAGACAGCTGGCATTATCGGTCTTGGTGTGATTGGAAAAGAGATCGCCAAGAGGGCCCGATGTTTCGGCATGAAGGTGCTGGCACTTACCAGGCAAACGCGCGATGAATTAGACTACGTAGACGAGTGGTTCACACCCGAAGGGCTCCCCAGCCTGCTGTCCCTCTCGGATTTCGTAATCCTCGCAGTGCCTAATACTTTCAGGACCCGTGGGATGATCGGGATGAACGAGCTAAGTCTTATGCAGAGGACAGCTTACTTTATCGACATCTCGGGTCGTCCAGCGCTATATGATCTGGACGCGATCACAAAGGCCCTCGTGGGCAAACAGATCGCTGGAGCCAGTCTCCAGCTACCGGTGCCCCCTTCCGATTCAATACTCTGGAAGCTTGAGAATCTTATCATCTGTTTACATCGGATCATCTCACGAGAAGAGACAGATCGGGTTCACGAGCTATTTTGCAGAAACCTTCAACTCTACCAGCAAGGCCTGCCACTCATCGGGGTCGTCAACAAGGCAGAGGGCTATTAGGGAATTGACCGTTGCCGTCCGCGACGATTATACGTTGTCGCTTGAATACCTAAAGCCTAACATAGTATATTCACACTATATCGTCACTATACTGATACTCGAATTTCGGCTGACCAGGCCCACGGATATTGGTTGTTTTTAGCTGATTCAGATCGCCCCCGGTAATCGAATATTTCAGGATCTTCAGTGCCTAATGGCAACAACTGTTCAAAGAAGCGGTATCACAGCGCGGATGGAGATACGTTGCAGGGATCACATCTCTCAATTAACGATATTTACATCGAAAACGATGAAAGAGGTAAGTGGTGGCTAGAAAAAAACTGAGTGGGATTGTGCCGCCAATCGGAACCCCCCTAACGCCAGACGAGCGAGTTGACGAAAAGGGGATGAGGAGGTTGGTGGATCATCTTCTGAAACATGGTGTGCATGCGATTTTCGCTAATGGGGGTATGGGTGCCTTTGCTTTGCTGAGCGATCAAGAGCAGGCGAGAGCAGTAGAAATCGTCATAGATGAAGTAAACGGAAGGGTGCCCGTGATGGCGGGCGCAGCCGACACGAGCACTAAAAGAGTGATCGAGAAGGCAAAGCGAATGGCCACCCTGGGAGCCGACTACATTTCCATCCTGCCTCCGTACTACTTCTCGCTTACAACCGAGACGGTGACCAAGTTTTATCTTGATGTTGCGGCGGCGATACCTAACCCAATTGTCATTTACGACAACCCCTACACCACTCACTATCGGATACCTTTGGATTCAATCCTTCAATTGGCTGCAATCCCCCATATTGTTGGTCTCAAGGAATCTGATCAGGACGTTGAGAGGTGGCAGAGTCTCACTCGCCATTTCAAAAGTGATCAGGATTTCAGCATTCTCATTGGAACTGAAGGATTGATCAAAGTGGCTTTGCTACTGGGAGCTGATGGCGTTGTGTCAGGTCTTCATAATGTCGCCCCGCAACTGGCAATCGATCTCTACCGTGGGGCGCAGTCTGGTGATATGGAAGGAGCTGATCTGGCCCAGCAGAAGCTGATCGATCTTTTCAATATATTTACTACTGAGGCCGGCATTTGGGGCGGCTTTGAAGTGGCCCTCAACTTCTTGGATGTCTGTGAAAAGGTAGCTGCAAGCCCGTACGACTCGCCCATCAGTCAGCCTGCCAGAGAAAAAGTAGAAGAGATTCTAAAGGCAACGCTGTAACGGAATGGCAGTGTAATGTTGTTTTAACTTTATGACGCTTCTTCTCCAAAAGTATCTTGACTATCTACCTCTCGAAAGTGCATCCAGCACTGATAGTTTGGGAGAAGGTCACACACCGCTTGTGCAGAGTTCTTACATTGGCGGGAAGCTTGGTACTCCACGCCTATTTTTTAAGTCCGAGCACATGAATCCGACAGGGTCTTTCAAAGACAGGTTCGCCGCGGTTGAAGTCGCACTGATGCGAGAGGCCGGAATCAAATCCTGCATTGCAACTTCATCGGGCAATACAGGGTCGGCCCTCGCCGCATACTCGGCTCGAAATAACATCAGATGCTATATCTTCCTTAACGAAATCACTCCCATCGACAAACTTACACAAATGTTGGTTTACGGAGCGAGACTCTTTCGTGTGGAGGGATTTGGGATCTCGGAAGAGAGATCCCGTTTCATCTTTCAACGCCTTCACGCGCTGGCCAAAGAGGCCGAGACTAGATTAGTAGTCTCTGCCTACGAATATTCTTCGGCGGGAATGGAAGGTGTGAAGACGATAGCATACGAATTGGTTGAACAGCTTAAATCCGTGCCCGATTTGGTATTTGTGCCCGTGGGAGGAGGCGGCCTGCTGACGGCCATCTGGCGCGGGTTCGTTGATCTTAAAGCCCAGGACCTAATTTCTTCCATGCCCCGGATTATCGCGGTGCAACCCCGTCTGAACGACACTGTCGTTACCCCATTCTTCAACGGCTCAGCGAGAGCGCAGGTTGTTAATACGACAACATCAGTCAGCGGCCTGGCCGTGCAAATTGATATTGATGCTACGAGGGCACTGAAATCCGTCAGAGAATCTAAAGGTTTCGGCGTGCTCGTGTCAGACAACGCCAGCTTAGCCGCACAGAAAGAGTTAAGCATGCGGGAAGGACTTTACGTCGAACCAGCCGGTGCTGTGTCGGTCGCCGGGTTCATGAAAGCTGTGTCACAAGAACTTGTACAGCCGCATGAAAAAGTGGTTTGTATTCTCTCTGGCCATGGATTTAAGGACCCCACTTCGGCAGGTTTGATAGCTTCGAACTCTGAAGTGGACGTGATTGACCCTGCTCAACTCAAGCTGAGTCTTTTTGGATGACAATTAAGATGGGAAAACGCTCATGAAGATATTAGTAGGCGGAATCTATCACGAATCACATTCCTTCTCTCACTTGCCTACCGACTTAGAGACCTTCAGACAGACTCTGTTACTGGAGGGAGACGAAGTAATAGACAAGTTACGCGGCACCACTAGCGAGATGGCCGGATTTATTGAGGGTAGTAAGCGATTTGGTTTTGACCTCGTACCGACTATTTGGGCTTGGGCTGTCTCCGCGGGACCCGTCCAGCAAAGTACACTGAATTGTTTACTGGAACTCGTTCAACGAAGAATCGCTAGCAATGGAGGAATTGGCGGAGTACTGTTTGCACTTCACGGCGCCCTCGTCGGCGAGACGGAGCTTGACGGCGATGGCGAAATTCTCTCGGCCTTGCGCAACCTGGTGGGTGAATCGATTCCGATCGCGGTGACCGTTGATCTGCATGCCAATATTTCTCCTCGAATGGTTGAACTTGCGGACGTCATTGTTGGCTATGACAGTTACCCGCATGTCGATCAAGTCGAAAGAGGACTTGAGGCCGCTGAACTACTTGCTGGTATGCTCAGCGGCGAGATCAAACCTGTGATGGCGCTCGAAAAACCACCAATGATCCTGGTTCCACAAAAACAATTCACCAGTGCCTATCCAATGAGCGAACTAATTAAGATGGCTCACGAATATGAACGGGAAGTTCTGTCCGTGACAATCTCGGGTGGTTTTGCTTACGCCGATGTGCCGGAGATAGGTCTTAGCGTTCTTGTTATTACGGATGACCAACTGGAGCTTGCCCGCGGGCGAGCCAGGCAGATCGCGGACCGGGCCTGGCAGCTGAGAGAGGACTTCCTTCCAAAACTACCCACAGTTCAGGACGCTGTCTCTCGGGCCATCCAGACTGACAGATGGCCGGTGATCCTCGCAGATGTGGGAGACAACATCGGCGCCGGCACACCCGGCGATGGTACGGTTATTCTCCAGGAGCTAATCGATCAGAAGGCGCGAGGCGCGGTCGTCACCATTGCCGATGACGAAGCTGTTTCGCAAGCACTTGAAGCAGGTGTAGGGCAAGAGGTAACGCTTGATGTTGGCGGCAAGAGCGACTCATATCACGGTAAGCCGATCAGGCTGAAAGCCCGCGTACGATTGGTCTCGGATGGTGTATTCGTCAATCGTGGGCATATGCGTGATGGCATAACTGAGAACATGGGGCGGACTGTAGTTCTTGAATCAGATGAGATCAAGGTTGTTCTAACCGAAATCAAGATGCCTCCATGGAATCTGGAGCAATTGCGCTCGGTCGGTATCGCGCCCGAAAGAGAGAAGATTATTGTTCTCAAGTCAGCGATCGCGTTTCGCGCAGCGTATGAGCCGATCGCGCACGAGATCATTGAAGTCAATTCTCCGGGGCTTTCTTCTCTGGATTTGAGTCAGTTCAGTTACAAGAGTGTCAGACGGCCCATTTTCCCCCTCGACGAATTTTAGTACTACCGAACTGGGCAGTCATGGAGGTCTGATGAATAGCTACTCAAAGTCGTTGAAGTTATATGAACGCGCGCGGAATTCGTTAGCTGGGGGAGTTAGTAGCAACTACCGCATGTCGAAACAACCTCACCCGCTCTTTTTTACCAGAGGTGAGGGGGCGCGGATCTATGACGTTGACGGCAACGAGTACCTCGATTTTGCGCTCGGCCAGGGACCTTTAATTCTGGGGCACTCGCACCCCAAGGTTCTGCAGAGAGTTGCCGAAGAGATAAACCACGGTCAACTCTATGCCGGCCAGCATGAACTTGAAATAGGTCTGGCGGAAAAAGTTCAACAACATATCCCCTGCGCAGAATTGGTGCGATTCACTAACAGCGGTTCGGAATCTGTACAGGCAACGCTCAGGCTGGCAAGAGCCTTTACAGGGAGAACCAAGTACATCAAGTTTGAGGGTCATTACCATGGTTGGTTCGATAACGTCCTCATCAGTCTGCAACCATCTAAGGATACAGCCGGTCCTCGAAGCTCCCCACGTGCGGTGCTCGAAACAAGCGGTCAAGCGCGGAGCGTGCAGGAGGATGTAGTTGTCCTACCCTGGAATGATCTGGAGATTGTCGAGAAAGCGTTGCGGCAATATTCAGATGTGATTGCGGCAATCATTACCGAGCCGGTTATGTGCAACAACGGGTGCATCGAACCGAAAGAAGGATTTCTGCGGGGACTGCGTGACCTATGCGATCGTTATGGGGTCGTGTTGATCTTTGATGAGACGATCACGGGATTCAGGTTAGGACTTGGCGGTGCGCAAGTCTCTAGTGGAGTGACGCCGGATCTAGCTATTTTCGGAAAAGCCATGGCTTCGGGTTTTGCTATCAGTCTATTTGCCGGTAAGAAAGATCTAATGAATCTGATCGCTACAGGTGAAGTAACTCACGCTGGCACCTACAACAGCAATAATGCTTGCGTTGCGGCGGCTATCGCAACGCTCGAAGTGTTGGAGTCAGGTGGCGATGAACTTCGGGAACGTATCTTCGCGTTAGGACGACGGCTGAGAGATGGCCTGGGGGAGATAGCCAGCCGGGAAAGACAGACGGTCCTCTTGAGTGGACCGGGTCCGATGTTTCACATGGCATTCACTTCTCTTCGGGAGATCAAAGAATATCGTGACTGTCTCGATTGTGATACACCCAAGTACAGCAGCTTTGTGAAGAACATGCTGGACAGAGGGGTGCGGTTAATCGGTCGCGGAATGTGGTACATCTCAGCTGCACACACCACTACAGATATTGAACAGACACTTACCGCGGCCAGTGATGCTCTGAGGTCGATGAACTCGTGATTCGGAGCTTAACCCTGAGATAGTGACCCTGAGCGATTGGATCATAATCGTGATGATGAGACTGAAGGACAAGATTGCTATTGTCACAGGTGGAGGTTCTGGAATCGGCAAGGGGATCGCGGAAAGATTTGCGGCCGAGGGCGCGAAAGTGGTTATTGCCCAGCGCCATTTGGATAAAGCGGAAGAGTTCGCTGGGAAACTCAGGTTGCAGGGAGCGGAAGTGATTGCCGTGCCAGTAGATATTAGCGATCGTAAATTGGTTCGAGAATTAGTGAGGACGACAATCGCACATTTCCAGCGCGTTGATGTACTAATTAACAATGCAGGGATCACCGGACTTCCGGCTATTTCCCCTTTTCTCGCCTGTTCTGACGAGCATCTAAATACCGTCGTCGACGTTAATCTTAAAGGTACGATAATCTGTTCTCAGGAAGTGGCGAAGGAGATGGTCGGTCGCGGGGGTGGAGTGATCATTAACATCTCATCTGTTGCTGCTTATGCCGCTCAGGAAGGCGCAACTGTCTACTGCGCCACGAAGGCCGGCCTCGAGGGACTGACAAAGGCCATGGCCCTTGAACTATCTCCGCATAATATCCGGGTCAACTGTATTGCTCCGGGTGATATCCGTGTCGATACAAATGATTTTGACCGCGATGAGATGAGGGTATTAGGAGTATCTGGACAATACTTTCGCCAGATTCCACTGGGCCGCCGAGGGACACCGGATGAGATTGCGGCAGCGGCAGTTTTTTTGGCCTCTGAAGAGTCGTCCTACATACAAGGCACGACCATCCTCGTGGATGGCGGATTTCTGCTCTACTGAGATCTTTTAAGATCACTGAAACTTTTGTCTGGCTGGTGGGGTGCGTCCAAACTGATGCTAAACTCGGCAGGTTTTTTATGGGTCAAATCTGTGCCACTTTTACTTTGGGAATTATCAGGAAATGAGCCAACTCCGCTGGAACTATCATAGGTGGCTGGCGGGATTATCACTGACTCTTTGGGTGGCAAGTATACGGTTATTTCCCGGTTATAGCCTCATCTCAGAGCCACGAGGCACTAATTAGAGATTCGGATTAAGGGTTCCCGTCTCCTAAGCGCGCAATACAATCAATCTCAAAAAGCAGAGTGCCGGGCAAACAGTTAGTGATAGTTGTGCGTGCTGGGTAAGGCTCGGTAAAAAACTCTTTATAGATTCGGTTATATTCGACGAGGTCAGATTCGCATCTCAAATAGCAGCCCACTTTAACGATATCCTTCCAGCAGGCACCGCTTGACTCAATCACATATCGCAAGTTCTGTATTGAACGCCTCATTTCGTCAGCGAAGATTCCGCTAATGATCTCTCCAGTTTGCAAATCAACTGACGCTTGACCTGAAACGAAGAGAAAACCCTCGCAACGTATGGCATGCGAGAATGGGAGGTTTAGATTTCCCACCATGATGGGTTCGAACATCTTCTAAGAGTGATCGTAAATGGTGAACGGTTTTAAGCGGTTAAGCCGGCATTTCCATTTACCGTCATTTGCTGTTGACGGCCTGGCTAAGCAGATCTACCAGTTCCTCACGAGTCAAAGAGATCTTGTCGGCACCGTTCATTGCGGAGGAAGAGCGGCTCATTGCGGCTGGCCGGTCTCCAGTTGGGCAGGAAAGGCGGGTCTCGTGTAGATAACCGCAAGCCTGGCAACGTGCACCCACATCGAGATAGCCGGCGGCTTCTCGCACATTTATTAGTTTCTCGATGGCGTAAGACGACAAGTTTTTTGAGCCTCCGAGTATATGCGAGAGTATCGCAATTCGCGCCGTGTGCTCCATTGTTTCAAGACGATCGAAAGCCTGCCACAAGTCTGAGCCGTATGCGACCGCGCCGTGGTTTGCCATCAACAGCGCGTTGTGGTGCTTGACCAACGGCCGCATCGCATCGCTTAGTTCTCCTGTCCCAGGAGTACCATAACTTGCCAGAGGCACACACCCAAGTGTCAGTATAACTTCCGAAAGAATGGGCTGATCGATTGCCAAGCCCGCTACGGCAAAGGCGGTTCCGTGCGGCGGGTGAGCGTGGCAAACGGCTTGGACATCCGGGCGCTCGTTGTAAATCAAAAGGTGCATCGCCAATTCGCTGGAAGGCTTGGAGGCGGTGAGCGGTCTACCTGCAGCATCAGTAACGGCAAGCGAATCTTCTGTCATCCGGCCTTTACATGTCATCGTGGGAGTGCCAACAATTCGTCCATCGTCGAGACGCACACTAATGTTGCCATCAGACCCGACGACATAACTGCGGTCGTACATCAGTTGTCCAACACGGCAGATCTCACGCCGGGCTATTTGTTCATCGACTACTGCGGTCAACTTCGCTCTCCTGCCGTTCTGTCAGACGCGCAAAATGAGTTAAGCCGCGCCCGCGGGTCACATGTGAAATTGGACAGAAATATAATCCTAATATATTATTTATTTGTCAAGAAACTTCATCACGTAAAAAAACCGGATCAGATTGCTGAGATAAATCCCCGCGGATTCCCTCAGGCAAAACTACTAGTCTGACAGGTGTTGAAGAGGTTAATAAAACTTGGAATGCTTCCTATCCAAGGCACTGTCATCTGAGTCGGTGCAGGAATTCAACTGATTAACAGCATCGTTGGCTCAATGTTCATTTGAGATGACAGAGTGATGCTGCTTTCGGTACGCGCTTGACTTATGCCATTTGTAATTATGTCGAGTTGATAATTGATACATGGCTGAACAAAACTTCAAAGGAGAAACATAAAATGGTAAGACTAGATGATGCCCGGCGAGTCATCGCGGCGGCAGAAAAGAAAGCTGTAGAGGTCGGGCAGCCGATGAACATTGCAGTCGCTGACGCGGGTGGCAACCTCATCGCTCACGTCCGGATGGACGGAGCATGGCTCGGCAGCATAGATATTTCGATCAAGAAAGCTTACACCTCTCGTGCCTTCGATATTGCGACCAAAGACTTAGCCGAACACAGCCAATCAGGTGGACAGTTCTTCGGAATCCAGGCCTCGAATGATGGGCGTGTAATGATCTTTGCCGGTGGTATTCCCTTGAATCGTGACGGTAAAGTGGTCGGTGCGATTGGCGTCAGCGGCGGCTCGGGCGAGCAAGACCATGCGGTCGCCGAAGCAGGCGCAGGGGCATTCTAAAGGAGGTAACCGGCTCCTTCGGAGAGGTCGGTCTACGAGTGGCGCTTGGAATGAAGTTAGCTGCGTTCCAAGTAGGAGAGCAGCAAGAGCCGCGCATCTCTTACAGGCCCACAAACGAGAGTGCCGAACGCCAATGAATCATAAACATGATGTTCATTTGAGCCTCCTTGAAGGACTGATATGGAAGGATCTCAGGGCTACCTTGGTACCCGCCGGGCCGAGATAGGACTTCACAATCGCTCAACTTTTTGGGCACTCAGACGTTCGTGTGGCCATGCGTTACGTGAGGACAGTTGAGGAGAGCAAACGTGCGGCTGTTGCTGCCGTGTAGTTGAATTCCAGAAAAAATGTCCACGTATTGGCCGCTTGGCCAAAACAGCCACCGTTGCCGGCGGCTGTAAATGGTTGAAAACAATTGGGTGGAGCAGAGGAGGGTCGGACTCCTGGCCTCCGCATTGCGAACGCGGGTCTGCTCTTTTTATTAACTGACTGACATGACAGAGGTTGCAGCCATGGCGATTTTCCGAAGGTTTTATACGCTTCTATAAGGACTTGAATCCTACCGGCGCCCATTTATCTGTAGTCACGCCACAACGGCATCAAAAAAAAATTTGGGCTGTGCGCTATGCCGCTTGAAGTTCTCCGATGTGCCTCGGCAGAAGTTTGCCTGATATTTCTCAAGCTGTGTGATTTTTCCGCCAGGTCAGTCTGCAGGAGAAGGCCTTTTTGAAAGTTGCAGCCACCGGAAGAAAAAAAAGAATCACACCTAAGCCTATCCGGGGCTTTGTCCTGAAAAGTTAAAGTTCACAATTCTTAACATTTTTTTACTTGCCCTTAACATTGAATGATAAGGGCCCGGCGCATACTCTGTTCGCATAGCGAAAAGACAGAACTCGCTTGGTTGGTTCAAGGGGCTGGGGAATCAGTCGCCGGCATCGGTATGGCAGGTTCGACCACTGACGCGACGGGTAGCTGCGCGAACAAACAATCCGAAGGCCCGTCTCTAAGTACAAAATTACAAATGCAACAAACCGGGCGCTTGAAACGTAGCTCACAGCATTGGCGATGTTTGCCTGATTCCGCGTCAAGATATGATAATCGCCTTGTTCCCGACGAACTCTAAGGGTTAGAGAAAAGAGCTATGAGATATGATGAGCGACGGTGTTTGCGTTTTGGTGTGGTTCTTTCGTTAGCCGGATTATCGGCAGGCCTCCTCACTGGCTGTGCAAACAAGGCGCAGCAGAGCTTTGACCGACCACCGGCTCCCGTGTCGGTCAGCGTAGCTATCGCGCAGGACGTTCCTACCTACCTGGATGCAATTGGGAAGACTGTTGCTCGCGAAGTCGTGTCCATTCAGCCGCAAGTGTCAGGGCGCATTACCAAGATTCATTTTACTGACGGTGCGGACGTAAAGAAGAGTGCCCTGTTATTCACGATCGACACCCGGCCTTTCGAAGCGACTTTGCGACAGGCCGAGGCCAACGTGTCCAGGGACAAGGCACTGAAGAAGCAGGCTGAAGCAAACCTGGCCAGGGAAATAGCCCAGGCGAAGTGGGGCGAAGTCCAGGTCAACCGGTATCGCAAGTTAGTAGAGCAAGGCGTCGTTGCCAGGGAGCAGTATGAGCAGTTGCGAGCAGACTTAGACTCTCTTAATGCGAACGCTGATGCTGATCGCGCCGCAGTTCACAGCGCGGATGAGGCCATCAAGGTGGATATGGCGGCGGTTGAGAGTGCGAAAGTTCAACTCAGCTACTGCTACATTCGCTCTCCTATTGATGGTCGCGCGGGCCAGCGACTCGTGGACGTCGGGAACGTTGTTAACCCTGGCGGCTCAAGTGGCGGCAATTCGGACAGCGCCGGTTCGGGCAATTCCAGTTCCGGCAGTAGCAATGCCTTGCTGGTGATCGAGCGATTGGACCCAATCTACGCTGACTTCACTATTTCCCAAAACAATCTCGCAGAAGTGCAGCAACAGATGCGCGCAGGCAGGCTAAGCGCAGAGGTGCGTCTCCCGGATACTTCGGATGATGCAGTTATCGGTCAGCTCACATTTCTGAATAACGTCGTGCAGAATACCACCGGTACGGTAAATTTGCGCGCTACGATTCCAAACGCGGGACACCGCTTTTGGCCGGGCCGGTTCGTCAATATTCGTTTGGTATTGAACACAATTCATCAAGCGGTGCTCGTGCCGGCGACGGCGCCGCAAATGTCCGCCAAGGGATCATTCGTCTACGTCGTAAAGCAGGACTCGACTGCCGAGCAACGGCCCGTGTCGTTGGGCCAGCGCCAGGGAGACCTGGTTGTAGTTGAAAACGGAGTGCAACCGGGCGAACAAGTTGTGATCAACGGCCAACTCGGTGTTACGCCGGGCGGCAAGGTCCGCGTGGAGCAACCGCGCCAGGCAGGTAGCCCGGCTACGGGTAACGGGGCGAATCAATGAACCTCTCCGAACCTTTCATCCGGCGACCGGTCATGACTGCGGTGTTGACGGTCTCAGTAATTCTGTTCGGAGTATTGAGCTACTTTCAGCTGCCGGTGAACGATCTGCCGGCGGTGGACTATCCGGTTATCCAGGTGACGGTGGGCTACCCGGGGGCGAGTCCGGACACGATTGCAAACAACATCGCCACCCCGCTTGAACGTCAGTTCATGCAGATCAATGGGCTCGAGGTGGTAACTTCCTCGAGTACTCAGGGAGTAGCAACTTTCACTCTCCAGTTCGCGCTCGACAAGAATATTGATGCAGCCGCGACCGACGTGCAGACGGCGATCTCGCAGTCTATAGGCAGTCTTCCCGCCGATCTACCCTCGCCGCCGACATATTCGAAAAGCAATCCTAACGATCAGCCGATCATGTATATCGCGCTGACCAGCGACTCCGTCACGGGAGGTCAACTCTACGACTACGCGAGCACGCAGGTGGGCCAGCGCCTTAGCATCCTGCCCGGTGTGTCGCGCGTAAACGTGTACGGCACCAAGTCGGCTATCCGGATTAAGGCCAACCCTTCGGCAATGTGGGCGCGCGGGATTTCGATTGATGATCTGAGCGCCGCGATCAAAAGCGGAACGAGCTACACCGGAGCAGGACAGTTGGACAGTAGCACCGGAACCGCGATCCTCCGGCCGCAAGGTCAACTCGAAAATGCTGAGCAATACAGCAACTTGATCGTTGGCGGCATTAGCGGCGCCCCCGTGTACCTGCGTGACGTTGCGACAGTCAAGGATTCCGTTCAGGACGAACGCGTCAATATGCGGTTCTGGGTCCGCGGGTATGAGGTACCGTCTGCAACTGTAATCGTGGCGGTCAATCGTAGGGCGGGTGCCAACGCAGTAGAAGTGTCCAAAAGCATCAGGGGAGTATTGCCACAAATCGGCTCAGAGCTTCCGGGATCAATTCGCATCACGCCGATATACGATCGCTCGCTGAGCATCGTTCACTCGGTCATCGACGTGGAAACGACGCTGGTCATCGCCTTTGTCCTGGTGGTGATTGTGATCTTTGCTTTTTTGGGTCGAGTCACTGACACACTTATCCCCACCGTCGCGCTGCCGTTGTCGTTGCTCATCACGTTCATTGCGATGCGCGCGTTGGGCTACAGTCTCGACAACTTATCGTTGATGGCGCTTACGCTGGCGATCGGATTTCTGGTTGACGATGCCATCGTGTTTCTCGAAAACACTGTGCGCCGAATGGAGCGGGGAGAGCAACCGTTCGAAGCAGCCATCAACAGCGCCAGGGAAATCAGCTTCACGATCATGTCAATGACCATCTCCCTGGCAGCGGTGTTCATTCCGCTGGTGTTCATGTCAGGCCTGGTTGGCCGCATCTTCCGCGAGTTTGCAATCACGATCGTCATTGCCATCTTCGCTTCCGGTTTGGTGTCGTTGACGCTGACGCCGCTGATGTGTGCGCGTCTGTTAAAGCGGCGCGGCGAAGGCTCGACGAAGACCTGGATGGAACGAGTGATCGGCGGCATCGAGAAGCGAGTGCTGGCCATGTATGGCGGATCGCTCTGGTGGTTCCTGCGACATCGATGGATCTCTCCGGTCATTTGGGTCATTTGTCTTGCCGGAACGATCTGGCTCTTTGTGCTCGTACCGAAAGCCTTCCTGCCGCCCGGAGACAGCAGCGTTATTTTTGGCGCATTCATTGCGCGTGAAGGTTCGTCGCCGGAACAAATGCGTGCTTTTCAGGATCGCGTGGACGAGACTCTGCACCAGGATCCAAATGTGATTACCGACTTCACCATGACTGGTGCTACCGGCTTCCTGGCGTCGAACATGGGAATCACGTTTACTTTCATAAGACCACCCGAAGAGCGCGAACCAATACAAGAAGTGGCAGGCCAGATGATGGGTAAGCTTAATTCAATTCCGGGAGTGTTTACGTTTCTGCGGCCATTTCCCGTTTTGGAGATCAGCACCGGCGTGACCAGCCAGAATCAGGGACAATACGCCTTTGCGGTGTCCGGAGCGAATCCCGAACAGGTCTACGACGTTAGTCAAAAGCTGATGGGCAAGCTAATGGAGTATCCGGGATTTTTGACAGTTTCATCAGACTTGTACAACAACACTCCCAATCTCAATGTTGAGCTTCGTCGCGATCAAGCCAAAACCTATGGAGTTTCCGAGGCGCGGATTTTGTCGCTGTTGCGCAACGCGTATTCGCAGAACTACCTCTACCTGGTTAAAAAACCGGAGGACCAGTATCAGGTCATTCTGGAGATGGAAGACTCCGCCCGCGCGAATCCGGAAGACCTGTCGAAGCTCTACATAAGATCTGACGACGGACAGCGTCTGGTGCCTCTTGGGGAGTTGGTTACGTGGAAATCGACGCTCGGTCCGCAAGCGGTGAATCACCTTAATCAGTTCACCAGCGTGACACTCTCTTTCAATCTCAAGCCCGGCGTGGCCCTGGGCGACGCCACGAATTTCATCAACAAGACTGCGGCGGAAATTGTGCCGCCAGGTGTGCGCGGCGAACTGCAAGGTGAGGCGCAGACTTTTAGCAACACTGTCACCAGCTTGACTCTGCTGATGGCGTTGGCGGTGTTCGTGATGTACGTGATTCTAGCAATCCTGTACGAAAGCTACGTGCATCCGCTTACCGTGCTATCGACGCTTCCCACCGCGCTGGTGGGAGGTCTGTTGACGCTCGTCCTGTTTGGGCAGGAGGCGTCACTCTACGCCTTCGTTGGTATGTTCATGCTGATGGGAATCGTCAAGAAAAACGGCATTATGATCGTCGACTTCGCCCGCCAGCGTGTTGACGCGGGCGAGGCCGCAGATCGGGCGATTCACGACGCGAGCATGGATCGCTTCCGCCCGATTCTGATGACCACCCTTGCCGCCGTCTTTGGCGCCATGCCAATCGCGCTCGGTTATGGTGCTGATGGCTCCTCCCGTCGACCGCTCGGGCTGGTAGTTGTCGGCGGCCTCGTGGTTTCGCAATTCATCACGCTCTACATTACGCCGGTGATTTATCTTTACCTGGAACAGTTTCAGGAAAAGGTACTTGACCGTACATCCTTCTTTGGTTCGCGTCGCTCACCGAAGCCTGCCGACGGCGACGCGATGCGAGGCCCGGAACCATTGCCGCCCGATCTGGCAACGGAAGACTGAGGTGGTTAGACATTTGCCAGGGGAGTTGCATTCAGATTATGTAAAGAATTTGTTCTGAATCAGCGGTTTGTGCGATTGGATGATTTGTAGCGATTCGCATATTCGCTCTCAAGGAGTAAAACTTGATTTGACCCCAATAAATTCCCCCAGGAATCAACCCCTTGCTTAAGAGGATTTCGGGATAGATTGGATCAGGAAACAAGTGGTCAGTGGGTGTGCGGTGTTGACGCCGTGCAGTTGAATTCCAGGAAAAACTTTAGTCGATTTTGGACTCGCGAAACGTAATGCATTTTACGCCTTCGGCCATAAAAGCAAGGAAAGGTGGGACCCCCGCAAATATCTCGGTGGCAGGTCATCCCGCAGAGGCTTGGGACCAGCTTCTTGCCCACAGGAAGACAGGCAAGGCGAGGAGCTGAAAGACAACGGAAAAGATAACGACAGCCAAAATAGATTTGTCATACAACAAACCCATTGCCGCGCTCCCAAGAAACCACGCGATGCCAAATCCCGTGTAGAAGAGTCCGAATCCCGTGCTTCGCTTCGCCACCGACAGGACGCCAGTCAGCAGAGCTTTTAGTAAAGAGTTCTGAGCGCCCACCCCAATTCCCCATAGAGCCATACCAGTTAAGGTCAGCCAGAACTGTCCCAGGAACACCAGCGGGGCAAACAGTGCGCCGAGAAAGAAGGCAAAGATCACTATCGGGAAGCCGACGCGGTCGAAGAGATGTCCAAAGAACAGATTGGTCAATGCTCCCGCGCCCATCGCTACGGCATAGAACAGAGGAATAGTTGTCTGCGAAATGATTCCGGCCTTCTGGAAGTGAAAGGAGATCAACGAGAAATCAGCAAACCCGGCGGCAATCAGTGCTCCCGCGGCTACATAAATCCAATATGCCTTTGGAAAGCCTTTGGCCTTTGCGAAATCTGCCGATTCCGTCTCTAGTTCTTGGGGCCGCGGATACCAGAATCGCGCGACGACAAGCGTAACCAGACAAAGAATGGCAGAAACAAGGAGTACGCCGAACCCGGTACGAAATCCTGACTTCAAGTAGAGAACCAAGGCGACGATAAGAGGCCCCACAGTCGCGCCCGCTTGATCGAGTCCTTCATTCAGTCCAAATACCCACCCGCGTCCGATGGATTTACCGGCGTAGGAGATCATCGCGTCTACGACTGGCTTTCTAAGCGCTCGTCCTGTTCGCTCCGCCACTATCAGTGCGGCGGCAATGGGCCAATTGCCAGTCAGCGCCAGCGCCGGAACAGCAAGCATATTAATCACGTAACCGACGAAGACGATCAGCCAGTATCGCTGCGTCTTATCAGCAAAATAGCCTGCCACTGAGCGCAGGCTGTAGCCAAGAAGTTCGCCCGTTCCCGCGACGACACCGATTACAGTTGCACTCGCACCAAGCGATCCGAGAAAAGGGCCGGTGATGCTGCGCGCACCTTCGTAAGTCATATCGGCGAAGAGATTCACGATGCCGATAATAAGAACGAATCCAAACGCTGTTTTCGCGATGTTCCCCTCGGTCTTAGTCATTGGTCGTCAGAGCTTTTGTCATCTCGTAGCAGCGTCTTTGACGCAAGCCTCGCGTCCAGCGACCATGCGCCGGCCCCCGCTATCAGCAAGAAGATCGATCCGAGCAGCATCGCAAAGTCAGTGCGTGCTTCATGCGCCATGCTCCAGAAACCGTACGAAGGCAAGTTGCTAAGACTAAATCGCCAAAAACCATGACCCAAAAGAATCGGGAGTTTTGTTGAGATGAGCGCCACACACATATCAATGATCAGGAGAACGGCCGCTAGTCTCGTTAACAGACCGAGAATGATTAGCGAGCCACAAACGATCTCGACTGTGCCGACAAAGGAACCCATTACTTCCGGCGCCGGAATCCCGATCTTGACGAAACGCCCTGCCCCGAGATCATTGGGAAAGAGAAACTTCTGAATGCCCTCTGAAAGAAACACACCTCCCACTGCGATGCGGATCAGGATTACTGTTGCAGGTGACGTCGTAGTCAAAAGTCTTCGAAGTGATCTCATGGAACCAATCCTCCTCCAGAATCTCTTACACTTTTGGGGGAGGGGGCGCTGTAAACTGGGAGATGTCTGCAAGTCCCAGGCTGCTCTCGATCGCGCTGATCTGTTTCACAGCATCTTCAAAACCGTCTTCACCAAACTGTTCGTGTTCAATGTCCTCAAACTTGTCGTTCATTTCGTCGAGCTGTTTGCCGGTCATGGTCTGTTTCCACGCGGGAAAGATAATGGTGTCTTCACGCGCAGCATGATTGCGATACATCAGCACGAAACTTTCCAAAGCCTTAGCCAGTTGCTCGCCATTACTTGCCCCTAACTTCCCGCCCTGAGTCACGCCAATGAGGTAATCCGTGATCTCGCGTCCGCGATTATGCTGCGCGATTAGAATGTCCGGGTAAGTTGCCGCCTCACCACCAACTTTCTTTACGGCCGGAAAAATGTAGGCCTCCTCGAGTTTTTTCTCGTGGTACTCCTCGCCAAACGCCCGAAACAGCTTCGCCGTTTTCTGTAGCGCATCCGGAGCAATCGAGGAAGCGTTAGCGCGAAGTTTCATGGCCGCCGCGCTATAAACGAGCAAGGCCCGTCTTAAGATTCCGTGCTCACGCATCAAGTCTTCAGTAGCGGTAACTTCGCCTCCCATTTTATTCTCATCCGGTTTGGACGAAGTCTCCTCTTTTTTCTGTACCTCTGTGTTCGCCATATTCCCTCCACCACAACCAGTCAACACCAATCCTGTTCCGACGATCGCTGACGTGCGCAGAAAGTCGCGCCGTGTATTTGACCTCATACTTTCAATTCCTCCTTAAGAGCAGATCAGGAAAGTGATCTCCCTCAGATCACCCCTCAATCCTGATCCACAACCCGAAGATCGGCCCCTTTGAAGCGTGATAAAGAATGTGCAGCCGGATCCTTCCCGAATAGAGTGCCTTGTCACTCATCACAGCTAACCTTGAGCGCGCATTATCGGATTTCGAGAACCGAAGAACGATAAAACCGCTCAAAAGCGTAGTCAAGCTCAGTAGAAATTCCGTAAAATTCGCGTTTTATCGCTCGATACGTTTCGATAGCCAACCCTAATGCGACTTGAAGCTTCTCTAACTGTGGATCGATAATTAGGTGGCGGAGGCACTTTGTTTATGGTTAAGAATTGTGTCTTTCTTTTTCTCTTTCCATTGTTTGTCTTTTGTGCTGCGCGACCAGTGACTAATGATGTGAGAGTTACCATTCGAGAGTTCGACGTGCCGACGCCAAATTCACGTCCGCACGATCCTGCCGTCGCTCCCGACAATGCCTTGTGGTACACGGGACAGCTCGCAAACAAGCTCGGCCGGCTCGATCCAAAGACCGGAGAAATCAAAGAGTATTCGTTGAAGACGCCTGGCTCCGGGCCGCACGGGCTTGCAGCAGACAAGGACGGCAATATCTGGTTCACGGCGAATTTCAAAGCGTACATCGGTAAGCTCGATCCGCGCACAGGAAATGTAACTGAATATCCGATGCCTGATCCGCGGGCGCACGATCCGCACAGCCTTGCCTTTAATCAAGAGGGGACGATTTTTTTCACTACTCAGGATAGCAATTTTGTCGGCAGGCTCGATCCCAAGACTGGCAAAGTTGAACTCAGAGAAGTGCCAACTGCGCATGCGCTTCCTTACGGCATCATTATTGGTCCAAATGATACTCCATATTTTTGTGAATTTGGCAGCAACAAAATCGGTAAGATCGATTCGAGAACGCTTAACGTTACTGAAATCGTCTTGCCGGACCCAGGCGCGCGACCGCGAAGAATCGCAAATAACCTGGATGGGTTGATCTACTACAGCGACTTCGCGCGCGGCTTTATTGGCAGATTTGATCCAAAGACTGAGAATGTTGAAGAGTGGCCTTCACCCGGTGGTCCGAATTCACGCCCATATGGAATTGCTTCGACGCGAGACGGTGTTGTTTGGTACAGCGAGTCGGGCGTAAAACCAAACACGTTAGTTGCCTTCAATCCAAAAACTAAATCGTTTCAGTCGTGGTCCATTCCCTCAGGCGGCGGTGTCGTGCGCAATATGGTAGCTACGTCTGACGACAAACTGTACCTGGCTTGCAGTGGCGTAAACAAAGTCGCAATAGCGGAAGTGAAACATTGAGATCTTGACGATGATCCGATTTCTGAAGAAGTGAAATTCTCGAACTAGCGTCGTGGAAATCCTTTGAGTGAGAGTTTATGTGTTATCTGACGTATGCTCCTGGGCCGCCAATTGACGAATTCGTCGACTATTTTTGGCTCTTTGAGGGCGGACAAACAGCTCGAAAAGAACGGATTGTCCCAAGCGGGACGATTGAATTGGTAATCAACCTTCGTGACGACGAGGTCCGCATTCATGATCGCGAGCAACCCGAGAAGCATAGGCGGTTTTCAGGCGCGGTTCTGTCGGGAACTTATTCGAGCATTTTTGTCGTCGACGCAATGCAGCATGAGTCCATGCTGGGTGTGCACTTCAAGCCAGGTGGCGCGTTTCCATTTCTTGGCGCCCTAGCCAGTGAATTGAGCGATGCTCATGCTAACTTGACGGACCTTTGGGGCCGGCCAGCTCTTGAGCTTCGGGAACGTCTGTGCACCGTCAGCTCCCATCGGGAACGGTTTCAAGTCATGGAAGAGGTGCTCACCTGTCGCCTGCGTCGTTCTCGAAAAGGCCACCCCGCAGTACCGATTGCACTGCACGTGTTGGGACCGGCCGGAACAGGTGCCTTGATCCGAGATGTCGCCCGAGAGGTTGGTATGTGCCAGCGGCGCTTCAGACCAGTGTTCGCTGCTCAAGTTGGCCTCCCTCCGAAGCTTTTCTGCCGTATATTGCGATTTCAGCGGGCGCGGACTCTAGTGGATCAGAGCCAGAAACTTGATTGGGCACAGCTAGCGTCGACCTGCGGATATTTCGATCAGTCGCACTTGATAAACGACTTTCAAGAATTCTCAGGCCTTAGCCCCACTGAGTACCTTCGCCGACATCAGCCGGATGGTCGCTTAAAGAGTAACCATGTTCCGATCCCCGGATAGGTCCATTTTTTCCAATACGAGGCCCCCTTCGGAACTTCATAATCACTGCAGAAGCGCGGGACTAGATTTTTCTGCAAGTTAAGGAGGTGGGATTCATGAGAAAATGGTGCGCTTTTTTACTATGTTTCATTGGTGTCGCGATAGGAGGTTGTATGAATCAAAAAGTATCGTCCGAAGCATCATTCGAGGCTGGCTCAAACACAAAGGAAGGCAAAAGCGTTGTCTTGGGTCTTTGGGGTGTTCGGTATCAAGTGAAGGACGTGAGCCGCTCAATCGCCTTCTATACAAAACAACTTGGTCTCAAACTGGATCAGCAAAACCTGCCCGCTTTCGCCCAAGTCTCCGTCGGCAATCTGAAACTCATTCTAAGTGGTCCAGGCGCTTCGGGTTCTCGTCCGATGCCTGATGGCCGTCAGCAAGAGCCTGGGGGATGGAATCGAGTTATCCTTCAAGTGACAGATCTTCCGGCCCGCATTGAGGTGTTGAAGAAGGCCGGGCTCCATTTTCGCAATGAGATGGAGGTAGGCCCTGGTGGCAAACAAATCCAATTAGAAGATCCCGACGGCAATGCTCTCGAGCTGTTCGAGCCGGCCTCGCGACCCCAGCGGGACTGAAAAAAACTGTGTCTCGCAGTTCATAATTGACAGGTACTAAGTGCTCAATCTTCCAGTGTTCCACAACCTCGAGAAAATCCCACGTAAGCACCGATATCTGTTTTCAACGACTCGCGCCACTATCCGAGCAATTACGAAGCGCATTGGGAACAAACCGGTGGGCGGTCATCCCGATAATCGGGCATTATGTATTCGGCAGCGCGGTTGAGATCAGAGCGCGGGGTCACGCGCTACCGCGGGTCTTACATCATTGCGATTACCTTCCTACAAAATTCTACTCTATCTCTCAGTGCGACTTCTTCGACTGTTTTCGCCGAACGACTTCTACCGAGCACGGCGCATGGCTTACAACTGACAACGCAGCGCTGCCTAAAAGCAGACGCTTGAGGCCAGTATGTCCATGCGAGCCCAGCACGATTAAGTCAGCGCGCCACTTTCGAGCTTCGTCCACAATTGCCGTTCGAGGATGGCCTTCGCGCACGCTGGACTCGATCTTGAGTCCATTCCTGCGCAATTTCGTGGCAGTCATTTTTGTTAATTCGATCGCGCGTTTCCGCATCTCTTGCGTTGCTCGTTCGAGACTGCCGCGGCCGTCATACCACAATTCAGCGGCCGGCGGTGTGATCGGCTCAACTACTGACAGTACTCGTACGGTTGATCTCGGAGGCCACGGGCGCTTGGCTACTTCTTTGATGGCTGCGGCTGAATATTCTGAGCCATCAACCGCCAATAGTATCTTCATATCGATACCTACGTCTTTAATACGCGTTTAGCGTTACTCTAAAACGACTCCGTCCACGAACTCAGGCAACAATGCGGACCGAAAACGAAGCAGCGTCTTTGTCTCGTCTGCCGACTCAATTTCCAAGGCCGCGTTCGCTCCCTCTGAGGTTTGCACAAGCAAAACGTGCTTGGGCTCGATGACCGTATGTTTGACGTGATCTTCCGGAGTCTTGCCAAGATTGATTGCTAATGCTTCAGACTCGCCAACTACCGAAGTGAGCGTGATGCCTTTGAACGCCGATTCACGAGGTTCCTGTTTCGCGGCAACTTCTCGACCGAGGATTTCGAGGGTCGCGAGCCAGCCTTCATGCTGTCGGCTAAAGACGTCGAAAAAGGATCTCCATTCGTTTCGGGGAATTTCTCGCGTCCCCATATGGTTGGCCTTTATCTCTTGCGCTTACGAAAAGTGCGCCATCTCCTGGTGCTCCAGACCTGCTGCGTACTCATTCCTGGCTTGTTCTAGTAGATCACGAACCTCTTCATCAGTCGTCTGCGAAAAGTCCCTATACCACTGCCCGACCCCATAAAATGGTTCAGGCATTGTCGCGCAGACAATTTCGTCAACACCCATTCGGTATTCATCACAGGTCTGTGGCGCTGAGACCGGAACAGCCACAACGATGCGCGCGGGACTTTGCTGCCTCAGAGCAGCAGCGGCAGCTCGCATCGTCGAACCTGTTGCCAGGCCGTCATCCACCAGAATCACAGTCTTCCCGCGCACGGTCGGCTCGGGCCGATTGCCACGATAAGCACGTTCACGGCGCTCCAACTCTCGCAACTCATCCGCGGCAACAGAATCAATCACGCCGGCTGGGATTAATAAGTACTCCACCACGTCGTCATTGAGGACACGCACGCCACCCGTCGCAATCGCACCCATAGCCAGCTCTTCGTGGCCCGGAACGCCGAGCTTTCTAACGAGGAAAATATCCAGCGGCGCGCTCAATGCTTTAGCTACTTCATACGCCACCGGCACGCCGCCGCGCGGCAGCGCCAACACCAATACGTCGTCGCAGTTCGCATAATGAGCGAGCTGCGCCGCCAAGTACTTTCCCGCTTCAATTCGATCGCGGTAGATCATCCTTCCTATCCCGACGACACCAAAAAAGAGCGAAACCCCAGTGCGTTTAGTGTTGCGTAACAGCCGTTTGTTTTTTCCCGAAAACGTGCATCGCAATCGGAATTGTGCTTGCCAGACCTGACAAAAACAGCGACCAGCCCAGCAGCTTGCGTCGTTCACCCTTGAACTTACCGGCAAGCAGGAGCCCGGCGCCAAAACCGATGACTCCACGGGTTGCTGCGATGAGTGCGAGTTCCGGCACGGTCACACTTTTAGATTCTGAAATGTTCACTTTTATTCTCCTCACTAAATGTTAATCACAGTCTGCATGCCCGCAGGTGCATCTGGCCTCCGCTTTTCCTGATACACGTCGGCAATGTTCACTACAATATTCGCCAGCCGTCGATGCCGCGCATTTGCAAGGCGGATGTGCGCATTTTTCTGTCATATCTTTGACTTGCATTTACTGTTACCTCCCAAGACGTAAATTGAATCTTGCCGGCACAACAGCCTACGCTGCTTTGCCTTTGACTGAATGTAACTGTCTTTGAAACCAATCGGCAGCCAGACGCGCGACTTCTTCCAGCGTCCCCGGTTCTTCAAACAAGTGCGTCGCCCCGGGAACTATCTTTAGCTCCTTTTCGCAGCGCAGGCGCGCAAAAGCTTCCTGATTCATTTCGATCACGGGATAGTCGAGCCCACCAACGATCAGCAGCGTGGGACACTTGACTTGCGGGAGGGCGTCTCCTGCGAGGTCAGGACGCCCGCCCCGTGAGACGACTGCGCCAACGCTTTCACCCAGTTTCGCAGCGGCTACGAGTGCCGCACCGCCCCCAGTGCTAGAACCGAAGAAACCTACGCCCAAATGACTAAGGTCACCTCTAAGCCAATAAGTCGCATCTATCAAGCGTTCGGCTAGAAGACCAATATCGAAGCGGAGGTGACGCGTGTGCACGTCGATCGCTTCTTCTTCTTTGGTGAGCAGATCGAATAGCAGCGTACCTACACCCGCTTCGCGAATTGTGCGCGCTACGAATTGATTGCGTGGACTGTGACGGCTACTGCCCGAACCGTGGGCGAACAACACCACGCCTTGTGCGCCGGCGGGAATGCTGAGGTCGCCCTGGAGGTTTACTGTCCCGGAACGAATTTGGACGTCGCGTGCTCGAGCGGTTTGTGCACTATGATTCATATATCTATCCTCGTAATCTGGCTCAGGAATCCTTATTTGATAATCACGCCACAAGCAATCCGATCACCTGAGTTTCCTGATGGGTCAGTTTTCATATCGTCTGCCTTCGCGTGAATAACCAGCGACGTTCCACCATCAGTGAAGAGCGAATAGCTACCGCTGTCCAGATTTACTCTGGGGTCAGTTACGGTCACAGTTGCAGTTCCGTTCGCGCGCACGAAGAAATTGTTCATGTCTCCGGCGTGAGGTCCCAGCGGATTTTTCAATCCATGCTGCTTACTGCCAGGATTGAAATGCGGACCGGCAGATGCGAAAGTTGGCCCTTCACACTTGGCCATCTGGTGAATATGGATCGCGTGTTTACCCGGTGGAAGATTCTTTAGATTCAGCCTGATCCTGACTCCATGACCTGCCGGCGTCAGCGTAGCTGTGCCTACGTTCTCACCCTGAGCATTCTTCATCTCAACCGTAAAGCTCTTCTGTGCACTTGCATACGGCAAAAAGCAAATAAGAACAGCTGCCGCGATAAGCCATAAAAAGAGTTTTCGTTTCATAATTGCCTCCAGACTCAAGGTCCTTAACTCACGATTCTGTTTTGCGATTTCCCAATCTGGATTCCTTCCATCTGACTGCCGTTTGTGAATCATGAGTCGCAAATGAAGTGCCAGTAGGATCCTGTTAACGTGGTTTTCCGGCGCGCGTTATCAACGTCGTACAAACTGCCGGAAAACTCAGACGTTTCTTCATGTCAAGTCGTCGTATTTAGATGAGCGCGAAGTAACCGTAGTGAAATTTGGCATCCTATTTGCCGTTGGGTTGGCAGAATCAAAACATGGTCTATAAGTCGGCATACTCGTGGGAGTGTGTAGGGTTGAGGTACATGCACACACTGGAACCGAACACTTGTGCTTCGGAGTCGCGAATTTTAGGAACTAAGACGGCACGAAGTGACCGACAACTTTTTGGCCCAGAAGCTGAGCGTGACACATAAGGTCGAGGGCGAACCGAAAGGAGCAAACACAATGAAGTGTAACGAGATAATGACGAAAGATCCCACGTGCTGTTTACCGGGTGACACAGTGGATCAGGCAGCTCAATTGATGAAAGACGAAGACGTCGGTTCGGTTCCAGTGGTAGCGGATCAAACAACCAAGAGAGTGCTCGGCATAGTTACAGACCGCGATCTGGCAGTAAAGGTAGTGGCCGAGGCGCGTCAGATTGCGGCTGTTAAGGTCGAAGAAGTAATGACTCGTAATCCGGTCACATGCCATGAGGATGATGATTTGCAAAAGGCGATAGATTCCATGGAAAAGCACCAGGTTAGGCGCATTCCGGTGGTGGACGACAATAATCGAATCATCGGCATCATCGCGCAGGCCGACATAGCGATCCGCGCACACGAGCCTGAAACAACTGCGGAAGTAGTTGAGGAAATCTCGAAATCAGCGACTGCAGGATAAAGCAGGAGGGCTTCCCTATCCATAGGCCGCGGTTCAACCTGGAGACGCGCCCTTAGATCTCATTGTTCTCAGAGACTCTGCGCAGGCTGATAGCAGCCTGTTATGGAAGAGTCACGTCAATGAAACGTGGCGCAAAATGAATAGGCGGGAAGAGCGAGGTGGTGAATTGTTGAAAAGCGGGTCGGAGGGTAGAAGGATGAAAGTTTCCAGCACAGCTTTTGATGAAGGCGGAATTTTGTCACCACGGTTTAAGAAGAATGGAGGATTTTGACGTAATTGTGAAAATGAGGACACCTGCCAACAAATGAACAGTGATCAATACCAGGAACTTGCTCGTGGCGGACTGGCTGATGACTCAGATGCTGAGCTCCCTCTTAATGTGTCCGATATTGCTCAGGAAAGTTCCGCTGCGAAACAAGTGAGAGGAGAACTCGTGACACCGGCGATTGAGTTTCGGAACGTCGATTTCTCCTATGATGAGAAAAAAGTTATCGATGATCTGAGCTTCAAGGTTGCCAGGGGCGAGATCAAAATCATTTTGAGCGGTTCCGGTGGCGGTAAATCAACATTATTGAAACTCATTCTAGGCTTATTGAAACCGGATACCGGCCAAATTTTCATCGATGGAGAAGAAATTAGTACGTATGACGAAAGTCAGTTGCAGGCGGTACGAGAAAAGATCGGAATGGTTTTTCAGGAAGGAGCGCTTTTCGATTCGCTGTCGGTCTACGACAACGTTGCTTACCGTCTCCACGAACGAAAGATCCCCGAAGAAGATATCGAAAGCGAGGTTACGTCGTTGTTGGAATTCGTGAAACTGGACGACGAAGTAGAAAAGTTGCCCAGTGAGTTGTCAGGTGGTATGCAAAAGCGATTGAGTATTGCACGCGCTCTGGTTGGTAATCCCACGATCGTTTTGTTTGATGAGCCGACCGTCGCTCTTGACCCGCCAACATCCGCCACAATCTGTGATTTGATTATCGAGCTACGAGACTTGGAGAATGTTTCTTCGATTGTCGTAACACATGAAATGGATGTGGTGAAATATCTGACGTCTGAATATTTGACCGTCACCGAGAAAGGTGAGCTGCAGTTCAAGGACGAGGGTCAGGCCTTATGTCTTACAAATACCAACATTCTGATGCTGCGTAGTGGCTGCGAGATCTTCAGTGGTACGAGCACAGAGCTAATCGAGTCTGAAGATCCTTACATTCATGATTTCATACGCGGCACTGAATTACTTCCCGAGCAAAGCGAAGAAAACAATAACAAAAAGTCTTCGATCTAGTCTTGACTCCGCCTCACGTTAAATCGATGAAATCCGCCAATCTTAGAATTAAGGTCAGAGGCGGATGAGCTGCGATTCCTCTTGGAAGATCTAATAGAGCGCTTTGCAGAGCCTCGGCCATGGTTGGATGAATATGTATGGCATCTTTGATAACTGTGTAAGGCGCGCCGGTGTTCATTAAGTCCTCGCTCCGCGAGGCCAACGCGCTTACCGGCTTTCGCCAGCGCGTGCGCGAGCCGAATGCCGGCCTGGCCCGCGCCGATAATCAATACATCAAAACTGATGCGTTCACTCATAAGACTTTATTAATCCATTAGAGATCGAATCGAGCAGCAGATCGAGCGCTTCGCGCCGGGCTTTCGTGATTGCATCCTGGCTCGCAGCGTCATGTCTCCTAGTGACCTTGAATATCACAATGCGAATCTTGTCGGTGGAGACATCAACGGAGGTTCCCAGAATTTTTCGCAAATGTTTTGGCGACCCACAGTCAGCATGTATTCCACACCCGTTAAGGGTCTATATATTTGCTCTTCTTCGACACCTCCGGGCGGAGGAGTACACGGTCTGTGCGGCTACCACGCTGCACGAGTCGCGTTGCGTGAGAGTCTGAGGCAATAGGTTTGAAATTGCGCTGAAACATTCTAAGCATGAAACATGACATCATGGGTCTTGCAATTCCTTTTCTGATTGCGCTGCTGTTATTGAATTAGCCTGTTTCTTGCTGGTAACTTTCTTGCCGGATCGACCGCTTTTCAGCGTTCCTTCTTTTCGTTCGCGCATCGCTTTTTCAACTTTTTCGGACGCCTTCTTGCCGTACTTGGCCATTTGTTTGCCTCCCTTGTCCATTTAGGTTCCTTCAAGCGAGTGAAAATCACTCCGGATTTGAAGAATTGACTAGCAACGCGTTTCCTTGCGGTAGATTCATAACTCGAACATCGGCGTTTAGAGATCAGGCAGCTTTGCGATGCTTCCCATACAAGTCGCGAAGTTCTTCCTTAGCCGCTTCGAGCCGATTCCTCTGAGATTTAGCAAGCTTCTTCCCCGCACGGTTAATGTAGAAAGTAAGCATTGACATCGCCGACCGAAAGGGATCGCTCTTCCGGCGGCGGCTGCGATCGGCAGAACGTTTCAGCGACCGGGCGATACTGCGTGGATCATCCTTGGAAAAGACGCCTTCATCCAAATCCAGGGCGTTGCTGGTCTGGGTTACTCGCTTAGACCAACGCTTCCGCCCGCCCGTTGTCATCTCCAGTCATCCTCGAAACCGTTAATGCCGTCGTTAAGTTCTCAAAAACCAAGACTCACTTGGTCTAACGCCCAGCCTTGGCCCTTTTCGGATTAATCGATTGCTGCTTAGATCTTAGGGCCTCTTCCTCTTCCGCCGTGCCGATATTCTGCTCGGCACCTGCGGCTTGCAACACTTCCGCGCGCTTCCCCAATTTGTTTGCCTCGCCAGACCGCGGACTTTGCTTCTTGCCTTCTCCGGTTGGCGGTTGGTTGAGCCTATTACGGTTCTTATTCACGTGTTCTGCCTCCTGGGCCTCCTGAGATAAAAGGACGACCGGTTCGCGCAGAGTCGGCCCCTGCTTCCGAGTCAGTCAGATTCGATTCGTCTTTCGCCTGATGACGCGGGGAAGCCTGCCGCTTGCGAGGATTACCTCGCTCCCTCATCGCCCTATTTTCCTTGTCCTTTCGCTTGTAATCTTTCTTTTGTCGATCCTTGTCCGACATTTTCGCCTCCTTCTGCTGATGCGGCCACTTTCAGCAGTGCTTCGGCCCTCGACACGACCCGCCCTTGTTCGTATGGGGCCGCATTCTCATCCGAAATGCGATAACGAAGTAACGCCCCTACTCCACCGACGTTCTTAAGAACACTTTGGTCCTCAATAAAAGTTATACGCGCCGCGGAAAGTTGGGTCGCGCGTCTGATTAGCTCGTCTGCAACTGTGCGTTGGTCCAAAGTGGCGGGTAATTCTCCATCGCTGTTGTAGACATTCAAAACTTTCTTGACTTCGTCTCCATCGAATTGAAGGTTGCTCGCTGAGGCGGCGATCAAGAGCTCTTCCGCCTGACCATTAGATAGAGCGGCGAGCGTTTGCGGGACGCCTGCGACCGCTAGTCCATCCGCGCGATACTCATTGAGCAGATGATCCACCTTTTCCATATCGCTCAGTGAGTTGTAGCGCCGGTAAGCGTTAAGCGATTCCTGAAGTAACTCACTCTCGGGCGTTTCGATACCGAGGCTAAGCACATCGACGACCTTGTCCAAAAGCTCTTTAGACATTTGTTCGCGCAGAAGCGGAATAATGGTCGCCTCGTCGCCCGCCAGCATTACATGCTCGATTCTTTCATTCCTGACCAGACGTTCAAGCCTCTCGACCACTTCTTTTGCGTGATGCAAATGATAGTTATCAACGTGACGCTGAAAACGCATCTGTGACCAGCCACCGACTTGGGTTCGCTTGGTCTTAACATTCTGTAATTCCTGACGCTTGATGGCTTGCCCAAGGGCGAAGACAAATATGCTCGCGGCATTTGTATCGGCAAGGACTACAGCGAGGCGTTGATACTGATCCAAAAGTCGAACGAGCGGATACAAGTGTGGGCGGTCATAAATGAAAAGTCGGTTATCATCAATCGGGGCCTCAAGCTGAACGGCCTCGAAAAAGTTGTTTGCGACGGAGCACGCAAAAATGGCGATGCCCTGAGTGGAATTGCGAACATTCTGTTCGAGATATCGGTTAATCCTCACAAGATCCGCATCGAGGCTCTCCCTTTCCGGGGTGCCGGGCTCGTAGGTTTTGGCGCGTTCAGGAAGTTGCTTGCGCACAAAAATATGAAAGTTATGGCGTCCGTGCTCATCTGCTTGCGTATTAAGATACAAACTGATGACAGGCAGATCGTCTTGTGGTTCAAAAGCAGCTAACTTCTCGACGAGATGTTCCAGCGGCATAGTCTTACCCTTTGCAAATTAGCGTTTAGTCAAAAACAGCTTTGGACGTTTTTATCGCAATCGAGATGCCATTTTAGAAAAAGTACGGGAATTTTGTATTTCGACTAGCCTGGTGTTGGATGGATTGGACACTGGACGGTGGGTATGCACCTTGCCTATTCGCAAGCATGAAACAGCCTTTGACTAGGCAAAAAATAATAAGGAGAAGTTTGAAGCGGCTTGGCTCCGATCTTCGGTTGGCCGGCTGATCAGCCAAGCCTTGATTTGGAGTGTGTGCTACCAGTACGAAATCAAAAAGAAATGTTCCAATTTCATCCGAGTACGTTACTATTCGATTCGCTAGAATTGCAACTTCAAGGATACTTGGATGCCTCGCGGCCCTCCGGATTGATATGCCGAGTTCAAGCCAACGCTTCCTACATTACTTCCCAGGCTCCTTCCGAGCATCGCGGTCGAGCGGCCGAAGAATCCGCTATTGATGTCGCTTATGGGATCGGCAAAATTTGGTCGATTCAAGAGATTAAAGACATCCATCCTGAATTGCAGGTTCAGTCTTTCCGTAAGACCGAAACGCCGACGCAGCGCCAAATCCAACTGCCTTAGGGGGAAACCACGCAGAGCGTTCCGGCCTAGTGTGCCCTGGCGCGCGGCCTGGGGGATGATGAACGCTTCGCGATTAATGCCTTGTCCGCCCGGAAACGATGAATCTTTGAGATAAAGTGGGACTCCGGGAACTAAGTCTGGACGAAAATTGAATGGCCCAAAGCCGATGTCGCGCATGAAAAATACGTCTACAGGTGCCGCCGTCCGTGCGGTGAGTATGCCGTCCACGGACCAGCCGCGCAGCAGCCGGCTTCCGAATGCGCCGAAAGGCGGGCTAGGAATGTTGTAAGTGATAGCTCCAGCAAACGAGTGGCGCACGTCGAAGTCGGATGAAGCTCGATCGAAACGCGGGTCAATGATTGTTGACGGCGAATTGGCAAAAGAATCATTGGATGCGTTGTCAATCGAGTGCGACCAGGTGTAGGCGAGATGCGATTGCAGATCGCGCGAGAGTCGGCGTTGGAACTGAAGCTGAAGCGCGTGGTAGCTCGAAGCAGCCTTATTCGTGGTAACGAATACTTGCGCGAAATCTGAATTTGGATTGACAAACAGCTCTTGGCGGAGCAGTCGGCGGCCAACTGCGCCAACGTATGAAGCTGACAAGCTGCGCTTGGAGCCAAGCGATTGTTCAAAGCTAACGTTCCACTGCATCGTCAGAGGAAGCCTGAGGTGCGGATCTGACGCTTGAATCCGACTGACCGGAGTGGCAAAGCTCGGAGCAGGCGGCTCCGTCAAAGATGGATCCAACGGATAACTGACATTGGATAAGACTCGTCTTCGCAGGTAGGGGAAGGAGACTGCTCCATTTGCGAGCGACCCCGTGCCCATATCGTAGAAGATGCCAAAGCCTCCGCGCAGCACACTCTCACGGCCCCGACGCTCGGACAGTTGATAGGCTGCGCCGATACGTGGTGCGAAATTATTGTAAGTTGCCCTGTAGAAAGGCGTGCCTGCGGACGCGAGCGTAAGCGTTCGCGGATCATCCAGTCCTTGCACTGTATACAAAGCCTGGCCGTCTCTGCCCTTCGGCGGCGGGTTGAACTCCCAGCGCAATCCGTAAGTGAGCGTGAGACGACGCGAGAGTTTCCAAGTGTCCTGTCCATACGCAGAATAGTTTGTGAAGACCAGACCAACCTTGTCCTGCGTTTCGATCGCAACCGACGAAGCGGTTGCACTAAGCGCGTCGCTAATGCCATTGAATGAAGCGTACTGTTTGTATTTCCATTGACCGTAAACCGGGGTCAGGCGGCGATAGTCAACACCGAGTTTCACTTGATGCGAGCCTGAGAGGACCGCCACGCTATCAACCAGATTCAGTTGCTGCTGAAAGTTGGTTGCATCTTTCCCGACCGAGAATGAAACATTACCGCCCAAGCTAAACCTGTAAAGCGAGTTTTGGGCCGATGAGAGAAGGGGAAAGACCCGGGAGTCATCGAATGATTCAGCGCCGCCAAAATCTTCAAGCTGAAAGTATTTTCCGCCTTTGGTAGTGCTGTAGTTAAAGCGAACATCGTTACTGATCTTCGGAGTGATCACCTGGGTTGCACCAATGGTCAGGGTTTGAGTGCTGAACGCCATCTGGAGCGTCGTGCTCAGGCTGGTATTCGCTCCACCTCGTGTTTCCGTTTCCGAGACCTCGAAGCTGTAGCGACCAAACAGCGAAAGGTTCTCGCCGAGTTTCTGATCCACGCGAAGGCTTGTCGCGTGCAAGGTCGCGGTGTCTGTGTAACTGGTGGAAAAGCGCGCGTAACCATTCGCAGTCTCCGCGCCATTTGGCACCGGGAAGGCATTCAAGAACGGCCGTATATTTTCCGGAGCAGCATCACGCGCGAACATTGAGGGCACATCAACTGTCGCCACCTGCGGCAGGCGCAAGCGCAGCCCCTCATAAGAGAAGAAGAAAAATGTCTTGCCCTTGATGATTGGCCCACCGAAAACTCCGCCGAAGTCGTGATGACTAAGCTGAGGTTTGCGCAGGGCGTCGCGGTTCGCGAACCAATCGTTGGCGCTTAAGGCGCCACTACGAAAATATTCAAAGAGACTGCCGCGAAACTGATTGCCGCCCGCGCGTGTTTGCACCAGCACTTGCGCGCCAGGCGTGCGGCCAAATTCAGGCGCAAAAGTGCTCGTCAGAATTTTGAACTCTTGCAATGCGTCAATCGAGAACAGGCTGTGCGTGGTGCCCAGCGCAGTGAGGCCCGGCAGCGAACCCGACCCGGATTGGCCTAGTCCATCGGCTCCGGCAGCAACGCCAATGTTAGCGCTGACGCCATCTACCATGAAGTAATTAGCGCTGGCGCGTTGGCCATTGACACTGAACTGTCCCTGTTCAGCGAACGTTGGTTTGGTAACTGTAACCCCAGGCGTAAGCGTTATGACGGGCTGTAGACTGCGCCCGTTGAGCGGCAAATTCTCAACCATCTGCCGGTTGAGGGTTGTAGCAACCGCCGCAGACCGCTGCACGATGGAACTATCAGGATCGACTGTTACGGTTTCTCCAATCTGGCCCACCTTAAGTTGAATCTTGAGCGCGAGTTGATCGTTAACCTTGAGTGCGAGACCTTTAATTTCAGCAGTGGCGAATCCCTGCTGCTGGACGGCAACTGTGTAATTGCCGGGCGGAAGCTCGGTAATAATAAAGACACCCACGTGGCTTGTTTTCGTCTCCTTTCTTATTGTTTTGCTGATATCTTTTACCGAAACGCTCGCTTCCGGGACAACTGCGTCATTCTCGTCCACAACCGTTCCCAGAAGCGTACCTCTTGCCAGCGCTGGGCCGGCGACAAGGGACGTTTTCCTGAATAGTTCTCGATTTTGTCCTTGACTGACATGCATGGTTGAGAGGAGTAGGCAGAGAGACACTAAAGCCGTTTCGAGTGAAGCATTGCGAGATACAGGTCGCACGATCTCCGCCCTCTGGTGATGCACTGCTTATGGGGGTTTCGAGGGATTCTACGGCACCCACTGGTTCTTGTACAAGAACTGACAAGACAGAATCAGCACAACGCAGCCTTGGCGCAGTTGACAAGACAAGATAAACAACAAAGATTATGTAACCTGACCGGAAGATCGCAAGTTTATGCGCCAAAGATCCAAGGACTGAGGCGTCGAGTCTTTCACGCCGAGATAGCCTAGATGAAAGTCGCGAACCGTCAGGGGTGGGATTGATGATCCGATTCAGCGAAGCATTTCCTGGTTCCCGCCTTCGAAATACGCTCTATCGCGCGGTTGCTTCGTCTGCAATTCTTCTTTTCTCTTCATCGTCGATCAATTTCGCTCATCCTTTCTCTCGGATTGCGAGGTCATCTCAACAAGACAGCCGAATCGCAGCCGCCCAGCAAGTTTTCGCCGAAGCCCGGCAACTTTTTGGGGAAGGCACAGCGGTCTCGAAACAACAAGCCATCGAGAAGTTTGCAGAAGCCGCCAAGCTCTGGCATGCCGTAGGAGACAAACGGGGGGAAGCCATCGCTCTCAGCTTCATGGGCAAGGTCTGTGATCTCCTGGGCGAGAAAGAGAAAGCGCTCGACTACTACACCCAAACGCTTGCTCTCATGCGCTCCGTCGGTGATCGTTCGAGCGTAGCGGCGACACTTAATAATATTGGCTTGATCTACGACTCACTGGGAGAAAAGCAGAAGGCGCTAGAGTACTACAACAGCGCTCTTCCGATCTTGGAACAGCTTGGTGATCGCCGAATCCAAGCAATTACACTTGTCAACGTTGGACTAGTTCATGACTCGATCGGTGAGAAGCAGAAAGCGATGAAGTTTTACCAGCAGGCCCTGCCACTGCTTCGCGCGGCGCATGATCGCGCAAATGAAGCGGTGACACTCAATAACCTTGGCTATCTCTATCATTCAATAGGAGAGCAACAGAAAGCGCTCGCGTACTTCGGCCAGGCGCTCCCCATATTGCAAGAGATCGGCGACCGTCGGGTGACAGCGATCACGCTCAATAACATCGGCTACGTTTACGATGCGCTGGATGAGAAGCAGAAAGCACTGGCTTATTACAATCGTGCCCTTCCGGTATTGCGCGTCGTCGGTGATCGGCGTATGGAAGCCGTCACACTCAATAATATCGGTCTGTTGCAAAAGGCGATCGGTGATAATAAGAAAGCGCTGGACTTCTTCAATCAGGCTCTTGAACTCCGCCGCGCCGTGGGGGATCGTTCGGGCGAAGCCGTCACGCTCAGCGACACGGCCTCCGTTCATGCTCTCCTGGGTCAAGAGCAGAAGGCCCTCGATCTTTATCAACAGGCTCTTCAACTCAGCCGTACTGTCGAAGACAAAAGCACAGAAGCATCGACGCTGCGTCGTATTGCTATTGTCAAGCGTGATCGTGGCGATCTAACAGAAGCCCGCACATACATGGAGGATGCGCTGCTCGTCGTGGAACAGTTGCGTACCAAGGTGAGCGGTCAGGATCTGCGTGCCTCTTACTTCTCTTCCATGCATCAGTTCTTTGAATCATACGTTGACGTTCTGATGCGTCTTCATCACCTCAAACCTTCGGAAGGTTACGATTCGCTGGCGCTGCAAGGGGCCGAGCGTGCCCGAGCGCGTACCTTGCTCGACAGTCTCGCGGAGGCCCGCGGTAACATCCGCCAGGGTATTGCGCCTGAGCTTTTGGACCGTGAACGCGCATCGCGACAGAGACTTGATGCGACCGCTGAACAGCTGGCTCGCTTGTTTAGCAGTAATCACACCGCTGAACAGGCAGGAGCTTTGAAGCGAGAAACCGAGACGCTGCTTATCCAATATCAGGAAGTCGAAGCAGAAATCAGGACCAGCAGTCCACGTTATGCCGCCCTGACTCAGCCTATTCCTTTGAGCGTCAAAGAAATTCAACAGCAAGTGCTCGATTCAGACACGCTACTGCTCGAGTACGCACTCGGCGATGAAAAGAGCTATCTCTGGGCCGTGACGCCAGGCTCCGTCAATAGTTTTGAATTGCCGCCGCGCGTGGAAATAGAGGCGGCGACTCGTCGGGTCTATGAGTTAATAACGGCGCGCGACAAGCATGTCAAATTTGAGAGGCCCGCCGAAAAGCGCACACGCACTGCCAAAGCCGACGCCGACTATGCTTCAGCATCGGCGGCCCTCAGCCAAATGCTGCTCCTACCGATCGCTTCGCTATTAGAGAAGAAGCGCTTACTCATCGTGAGCGATGGTGCGCTTAACTTTCTTCCTTTCGCGGCATTGCCCGCCCCTCTCAAGGCAGAGGCCGCCGATGTTAAGCCATCTGACTCCAGACCTCAGAATCCAGACTCACGACTTCCTCTGATCGTCGAGCACGAGATCGTTAGCCTTCCTTCTGCTTCTGCGCTCTCCATACTGCGACGTGAGTTGATGGGTCGCGCACCCGCAGCGAAAACGCTGGCTGTAGTAGCTGATCCGGTGTTTGAGAAAGATGATGAACGAGTCAAGGGGATTAAGACTGGACAAAGACGCAATGCGGTACCTAAGAGATCAATTCAAATGAGAAGTATGACCGATCTGGTCAAGGGAGAATCTTTGACGTCCACCCGGCAATCGGATTCAGACGAAGTTACCCAGATTCATCGTCTTCCTTTCACACGACACGAGGCTGAAGAGATTCTGTCGATGGTGCCTGACGCTAATCGTTTTGCGGCCCTTGACTTCGATGCCAGCCGAGCCACGGCAACCAATCCTGCGCTGGGCCAATATCGTTACGTGCATTTTGCCACGCACGGTTTTCTCAACGCATCGCATCCTGAGTTGTCGGGTATCGTGCTCTCTTTGGTGAATCGGCAAGGCACGGAGCAGGATGGTTTTCTTTGGGCTCATGAAGTGTATAACCTGCGCCTGCCTGCGGAGATGGTGGTTCTGAGCGGTTGCCGCACAGGACTCGGCAAAGAAATCAAAGGCGAAGGACTCGTGGGACTCACGCGGGCCTTCATGTACGCCGGATCCGCGCGCGTGTTGGTGAGCCTGTGGGATATTGACGACGAAGCTTCTGCAGAGCTAATGGCCCATCTCTACAAAGCGATACTTAAGGAACACATGACGCCGGCTGCTGCCCTCAGAACAGCGCAGCTCAAAGTTTCGAATGAAAGGCGCTGGCAAGCGCCATACTATTGGGCTGCGTTTGTGCTTCAAGGTGAGCCCCGCTGAGAACCGGCAATCACAACACCAACACCGTCCGATTCACCGATTAGATGTCCTTGCGCCTCGTCCCAGCAGTAAATTGCAGGACTATTGTCAGTCGTCCGCTGCGCGGACTGATCGAAGAACTCATTGTGCAAGGCCTCGCTTCATTTCCGCTGTCGTGAGTTTTTGATGGCCGCTAGTAGGTCCCTGACGATGCTGGCGCTGACTTCAGCTGGAGAGCCTTGGTAATTGGCGATGGCATTGCTCCAGATGACGTTGCCCCGCGCGTTTATGAGTTCAACAAATGCGTTGGTTCCCTCTGGTGCACCGCTTGAGCTTTTCATCACACTTACTCTCAATAAAGCATCGGCCTCGCCTTGATTATGGGCCAGGACGATCCGGTTAGTAGCGCGCAATCGCTGGGAAAGCGTCTGTCGCACACTCTCGCTTAACATCTCGTCTCCGACTGCCTCAACGTAAACTCTCTTCACGGCAGAGAGCGGCGTTGCCCGGACCGCTCTGATACTCCTGGTATCAGTTTCAGTCCCTATCTCAGGCCCAGTAGCAATACCAGGCTTCTCTTGAGCTGAATTGCGAGCAGTGTTTTCAATTTTGGGCGAGGGGCCAACTTTCTGACGTTGTTGGCCTGTCTCGACGCGTTGTTGTTGCGGGTTTGACGATTTCGGCAGGTTTGTCTCTCCGGTCGAAGTGGCGCCATTGTTAGTCGGGGCTTTAGTGGGGTGAGTTTCATCTTTTACCTGGTCCTTCTGAGTGGCAGCTATCTGGTTCCTTTCCGTGGCACCTCCGTTTTCTCTTCGAATGTACTGCCTTATGACTGCAAACGAGATGACGAAGATGACAACGATCGCAGCCACGAAAACTCGACGATCTTTCCAGAGATTTCGAGTCGCACCCCCCCTTAATGATTGCTCCAGTTGACGAAACCAGAGCGAGGTAGCGCGAAACGGATCGGTCTCACGGTAGCTAATGTCAACAACCGCACCCTTCTCATTCGGCGCAGGCGCGAGATGGATTGAAACCTTCTGCCCGCCTTCCAAGGTGATTGAAGCATCGACTGGTTGAACTCCATTCTCAGTCTCCGTGGGAGTGAGAAGATGTGAAGCCAATAACAATTCTTCACCCGCGTTGTCGCGCGAGCGGACTTCGATTAGCTCTGCATCCTTATCCAGACTGAAGCGAGCGCCGCGGGTCATGTCAAGATCAATACGAGCGTACTCCACTCCATCCACCATGATTCGCAGGAGACCTGCGTTCGCCGACTTGCGGCGCACGGCATTAATGTCAAGTGAGTTTGTGATTGACTGTAACTCATGTTCGTCCAACTTCGGCGGATTGCGGCGGTTATTATTCGAGCCATTGCCGTTCATATCGTTTGTATAGAAGAAGCGCGGAATCTCCAAACGGGTATCGGGAGCATCGAAACGCAGATCGCCTGTCAATCGTTGGAAGCAATCCGGATGAAGCACGGCATGGATGCGGTTCACTTCAATCTTATCCTCCTCGTTGTGGCCTTGATATGAGAAGGAAGGAATGCCGTCTCTGATCGGATCGATTCCGGCTGGAACGAGGCAGGGTGTGTGCCAGGGTGTAAAGAAGCTTAGACACTCGCGCACAAGTTCGACGAACCGGCCCTGATTGGCATCCGCCTCGAATCTCTCTTCGCCACGAGGCCCATGACCAATGTTGATGAGGTTGCCGAAGCGCTGTTTTAATTCTTGCATGAGAACTCTCTTTCGCGAGCGATAGTAATAATCATCCTTCACGCGTTCAGGGTCTTGAATCACAGCGTTATAAATATCCATGGTCTCGGCCGTGGTATAGCTGTAAAGGAGACGGCTAAGTCCGAGCGTGACGTAAAACGAGTTGCGCTTGACGGTCTTCTTGGTGAGATGTTTAATGAAATGAATTATTAGGTCTTCCTCACCCAAAGCCGCTGAACCTCTCGCTCGTTCCTGCACTTTCTCATATGGTTCCGACTCAATATAAATGAGGCGCTGAAGAAGATGCGGTTCGTTGAATGAAATGTTGTTGCGGAAACGATTCGATTGTGAGCGACGTGACCAGAGACGGCCCGTGGGTCGGTAATAAAGCCGCTTATCTTGCGCCGCAGCGGCAACTTCCAGCTTGGCCAAGGCACCTGTGACGACGCGAAGTGCAGCGTCCCTCTCGCCCAGTATGAAACAGGCGAGCTGAAAAGCTTTGTTCAGCAGATCATCAGTAGAGGCAAGACTAATCACACATCCTCAACATGTTTCCGTTTGAACTTCCCCAGGACATTTTGCCGCCAACGGGCGGGAGGGTTTTAGACGGGGAAGCCTGACGCTCAATTATGCTCGCGCCAAAGTCTCTCTGCACACACGAGATGACTTCCCATAATCGTCCCTGGATCAACTCCAAATCATATGACGCGAACTACAAGTCCAGCGTGTCATTTTCCGAATTCCGGCGATTTCTAATTCCGACAATGCCACGCTCTTAAACAGATAAAAAGGAATAGACTGGACATTCAGGGCCAACTGAAGCCCGGTGTTTCCCTGACAGCAAGTCTTAGGAGGAACCACCAATGGGGCTAACAACATACCGCAACATATCGATCCCCGAGGGCGATCGAAGGTTGTGTGGGTCGTACATCTTACAGCATGTCCCCCGGATACTTATCACTCTGGTCTTAACGTTTGAAGGAGACAATCTGATGTCTACAACTGCTAAACCATTCCGCCTTCTATACCGAAACACCATGCACAAAAAGGAATCAATACGCACATGGCTTGTGAGTCGAATAAGAGTAGCCAGCATCACGGCATTTTTTACCCTATCGGCGATGCTCTGTTTTTCTGCGACGGTGTCGGCGCAACACTACCAACAAACTAATCTTGTCTCTGATTTGCCTGGATTGGCCGTAACCACCGATTTAAACCTCGTAAACCCGTGGGGCATTGCACGAAGTCAGACCAGCCCATGGTGGGTCTCAGACAACGGTACAGGTGTCTCAACCCTTTATAACGGCTCAGGTCAGATAATCCCGCTAGTGGTCACGATTCCTCCGCCGCCCGGAGGTACAGGACCGTCAACCCCGACTGGTGTCGTTTTCAATGGCAGTTCGGATTTCACTGTTGCGCCAGGCTTGCCGGCCCGATTCATCTTTGTCACCCAGGACGGCACGATTTCGGGCTGGAACCCTACGGCGAATCCGACCAATGCCATCATTACGGTGAATAACTCAGGCTCGGCCATTTATACGGGTGCAACCCTCGGGCAGAGGGCGGGTGCGAATCTTCTGTATGTCGCCAATTTCTTCGGCAGCACGATCAATGTTTTTGATACAAACTTCGCACCATTCCCGTTAGGAGCCGGTGCCTTTACTGATCCAAGCCTGCCGGAAGGGTTTGCCCCTTTTAACGTGCAAAATATCAACGGAACGATTTTCGTCGCCTTCGCCAAGCAGGATGAGGATAGGGAAGATGAAGTGGCCGGCGCGGGGCTCGGCTTTGTGGATGCATTCGACGCAAACGGAACTTTGCTACTGAGCTTGAGGTCAGGGCGTTGGATGAATGCACCATGGGGAATAGCACTGTCCCCCGCGAACTTCGGTAAGCTCGGTAATCGCCTGCTGGTAGGCCAGTTTGGCAGTGGCGAGATCGCCTCGTTCGACCCCGAGAACGGGAACTTCCTCGGCCTTCTACGCGGTCCTCAGGGGCAGCCTTTGACGATTGAAGGGCTTTGGGGGCTGGAATTCGGGAACGGCGCGGCTGCGGGACCGGCTAACGTGTTGTTCTTCGCCGCTGGCATTGAAGACGAGGAGCATGGACTGTTCGGCTCCATCACGCCGATCCCTCAGGGTGCTAACCTGGAATGACTCGACGTGATTTTCGAGTTGGCGTGCGCTGATCAGTCTGCGCTTTGATCGGAACATGGCATCAGATCGTCACAGATCAAAGCGGCAGGATCCTGAGTGGACCTGAATTCTGAGTTCTCTCGGATGCGTTGCATTTGGAAAGATTCGGCCTACGAATGTATTTCGAGCGAATTGCCTTCTGCAGACTTGGAGTTTAATGAGCGGGCCAATGACACACTTGTTCGGTCCCCCAACGTAAAGTTCGGGGACCGATTTTTTGTTTGCTTTTGAATTCCGGCAGGTCATCAAGTTGTGAAACGTGGGCCTCGCCCCTGAGTCTCCGAGAAGCTCGGCGAGTTTGCTACGTAGCGAACCAACAGGAGGAAGTGAAATGACAACACAGCGCGAAATTGGCTATGCCCTCTTCAGGCTTACTTTTGGAATAGTCTTTCTATTTTCTGGCATCGGAAAATTTAGAGGAGGTATAGGAAATTTCGCCGGGAACATGCTCCAACAATTTTCCGGCAAACTTCCAGCTGTGCTAGTGCAACCATTCGCATACACGTTGCCCTTCGCAGAAACACTACTTGGTGCGCTGATTGTGTTGGGCTTGTTCACAACTGTCGCGCTTTCTTTATCCGGCCTCCTTCTCGCGGCTCTAACGTTCGGCACAGTCATGCTTGGAGAATTTCCGACTGTTGCGCACAACGCTCAGTATGCCCTTGTGAATTTCGTACTGCTATGGGCTCTCGCATACAACCGCTACTCACTGGATCAAGCCATCCGTGGTGGACCATCCGTCGTTGATCGGGAACGTTGAATGCAGAAGGGGCAGCTCCATTCGCAAGAGGTGAGAACATGAGGAACTTAAAATTGATCATTGTAGTAGCAGCATGCGTCCTGATTATCATCGGTGCAATTGGTTATCAGTTGTCGTTCGGCATCATCGCCCCGACTCAAACTGCCGGGTACGTGCAGGCGCTGGCGCGAATGGCTGGAGCAAACCAAATGGCGCTTAGCTTAACGACGCTTGGTAGCAGGCCGGCTGCAACAACGCGTTATCGCATTGATCCCAAGCGAAGCGACATTATGGTACGCGCATTTTCCGGTGGCGTGCTCTGGTTCAAAGGGCATGATCATTTCGTAAGACCGAGCGATTTCTCCGGCGATGTGGAACTCACTCCAACCGCGATTACTCCTGCTTCGTTGCTGCTTACAATTCGCGCCGCATCGGTTGAAGAGACTCGTCCGATCTTTACGCCTCCTCAGAAGAAGATTATTAACAAAGAACTCAATGAGATCGTTCTCCAACCGGCGAAGTATCCGGACATTGTTTTTAAGAGCACCGAGGTGACCGGCAAGCTGAAGGAAGATGGTCATTACGAAGCGAAGATTGGTGGCGACTTGACGCTTCATGGCGTCACCCGTCACATCACTATTCCTGCCGACGTAACTCTCGACGGTACCACTAGTCTACGTGCACGCGGCGAAGTCGAGTTCAATCGCAGCGACTATAAAGTCGAGGCAACCTCGGCAATGCACGGCACCATTCGCGTCCGAGACAAACTGAAACTTACGTTCGATATCGTTGCTAACAAGTATTAATGACAATGTTAGACGGGCACAAACAACTCCGACGCGTAGTAATCTCGGGCATGGGGTGTATCACGCCAATTGGTATCGGGCGTGAGGCATTCTGGTCCGGATTGCAGCGCGGTGCAAGCGGAGTGCGCCGCATTGATTCTTTTGACGTTTCCAACTCTCCCGTGAAGATCGGTGCTGAAGTCCGCAATTTCGACTGGCAAGCAGAGCTCAATGTGAAGGATCGTAAGCATGTGCCACGGACCGTCCCGTTAGCACTCGCTGCCACTCGCGAAGCCCTTAAAGACGCGGGGATTTCTCCTAATGAACTTTCGCTGGAACAAAACCAACAGATCGGCGTCGTGTTGGGTACGGGTGGTGGCGGGCTGGCCTTCACCGAGCAGCAGTACAAATACTGGTATCTTGGCCCAACTTGCAAAGCCAGCGTTTACACAATTCCCTCGTCAACTCACGGCAGTCTTTCAAGCGAGCTCTCAATGGCGTTCGGTTTACGAGGCCTGTCACATGTTATTTCTACCGGTTGCACCAGTTCGACAGATGCAATCGCCTACGCCGCTCAGCACATCGCGCTAGGCCGTCAGGAAGTAATGATCGCTGGTGGTGTAGACGCGCCGCTCGCGCCGGGCATTTTAGCCGGATTCGATTTGCTAACTGTACTGACGACCGAGTGGAACGATGAACCGCAGCGGGCCTCGCGGCCGTTCACGCGTAACCGCTCAGGTATGGTGCTGGGTGAAGGCGCCTGGATTTACGTACTGGAAAACTTCGAAGGCGCCAAGAAGCGCGGAGCAAAGATTTACGCTGAGATCACTGGTTACGGCTCGACTTGCGATGCTTATCACCGTGTTCGTCTTCAGGAAGGTGGCGACGAGCCCGCACGGGCGATGTCGCTGGCGATGGCAGATGCCGGCCTTGGGCCGGGTGAAATCGACTACGTGAATCTTCACGGCACATCGACCATCCTGAACGATCGGATAGAGACGAACGCGCTCAAGCTCGCGCTTAACTGCAACTCGCACCGAATTCCCATGTCGGCGACGAAATCCCAACTGGGTCATCCCCAGGGAGCCAGCGGCGCCGCCGGTTTAGGCGCAGCACTATGTGCCATGCACACCGGTGTGATTCCCCCGACGATTAATCTCGATGAACCCGATCCCGACTGCGATCTTGATTATGTTCCGAATGAAGCGCGCGAATTAGACGTGCGCGTAGCGCTATGCAATTGCATTGGCTTTGGATCCAAGAACAGTGCGTTGGTGATCGAAAAGCTGTGAAGGTTGTTCAAACTTAGGTATTAACGAGGAGGAGTGAAACTGCTTAGTTGAACGACAAAGGAGCAAAAAATTACTCGAATTCGGAGGTCAAACGATGAGAAGAAGGATACTAGTGATGTTTACGGTTAAAGCATTGGTGCTCGGTGTGCTTTTAGCGTCGCTGTACTCTGTGCATTCGGCGAACTTAATCACCGCGAAAAGCGCCGCACAGAATAACGTCGACGCCGGGGTTCTCTTCGAGAAGCACTGTGACACCTGCCATGGCAAGGACGGCCGTGCGAAAACATTCAAGGCGAAGTTCAATCATGCGCGCAATCTTACCGACGCAAAGTGGCAGGCCGAGGTTAGCGACGAACGTCTTTTTAATTCTATCTCCAACGGCAAAGGCAAGATGCCGGCATGGGGCAAGAAATTATCAGAAGCCCAGATCAATTCGCTCGTTGCGTATGTGCGAAGCCTGAAGAAATAGGAATCGCAGTGTCGCAAGTGAAAAAGGGGGTACCAGCAATGAAAGCGAAGTTATTCTTTGTTTTCTCGATATCGCTCGCGCTCGGGGTGATTAGTTGCAAACCGAGCGCTAAAGGCGAGGCGACTGCACAGAGCGCTCAGCCGCAGAATGTAGTCTCGCCGACAGTTGCTGCGAATGACGACAACTCGAAATCTCAGAACGCCAACGCGCATCAGGAGAAAGAGAAGCAGGAGAGCCAGGAGAATAAGACTGAGCCCTCCAGCTACACTGCGAATCCCGAGCCGCCGCCTCCTCCGCCATCATCGAAAGGGCTGACCAGAGAGGTGATGAAGAATGTCGACTTTCATCCCGACGACCTTCTTGTTTATCGCATCAGGACCATCCGCGGTTCGCTACTCAGAAGATACAAGTCTATACCGCCAGTATTTGATGACAAACGATCATTCATCCTTAAAATTTATTCGGCGGTCATCGGCGTTCGCATGGATACTTTGGCGAACCTGATGAATAGCTATGTGTTTGCTTATCCTGGCGCGCCGCTAAAAAACTTTCACTTCAGTATCGAGGGAAATCAGCTTAGGGCGACTGGAACGGTGCACAAGCTTCTGGATCTGCCTTTCGAGATAAAGGGAAATCTGAGTGCTACGCCCGATGGCGAAATTCGACTTCATCCGACCTCGATCAAGACCGCAGGCCTTCCCGTCAAAGGTTTTTTGCATTTGTTCGGAGTAGAACTGGACGAGGTGATTAGAGCAAGAGAAGCGCGCGGATTGAAGATCGAGGGCGATGACCTAATCCTGGATCCCGAGCACATGACTCCACCGCCGCTGATTCGTGGCAAAGTCACCGCCCTTCAGATCGTCGGAGACGAGGTGATCCAGGTTTTTGGTGGCAGCAAAAACTTATCTGAGGCAGAAATTGCTCGGCTTGCTAATTCGCGGTCACGTGCTAACTACCTTTACTATCGGGGCGGCATGCTTCGGTTCGGCAAATTAACTATGACGAACGCAGATCTGAAGATCATAGATGCCAATCCAAAAGATCCCTTCGACTTTTCAATCGATCACTATAACCAGCAGTTGGTCGCCGGTTATTCGAAAATTACGCCACGTTATGGATTGGTTGCTCACGTACCGGACTATTATAGGATTCGTAAGACCTCGCCAACTGAAAACTCCGACAAGACGAACTCCAAGCCATCAGTCGAGCCGCACGGATCGAACGGCACGGGCAGAACCGACTCGAGGCCTTCGGTCGAATCCCGAACATCGAGCGTGCTCCAGCAGAAGCAGCCTGAAGGCCAAAAGCCGAAAAAGAAGGGCTTGTTCGCACGCTTTCTACACTTAGGGCGAAAATGATGGGGCAGTGAAGAGGCTCTTGAATCTTCGCCGGAGCACGTTAGGGCTCTACTGGGAATTGTATTCGGCTATCCGCCGGTTAGATTTGTGAAACGATTTTGGAATCAGCCGATCGCAATCATTCTTTCGACAGCACGGGCTGCTCTTGAACGAATGTCTTCCGGAATATCAATCACGTATTGATTCTTTTCCAGGGAAGCAAGAGTGTCTTCCAGCGTAATCTGGTTCATGTGCGGACAACGCACGCTGCATAGTCGCAGCATCTCTTTCTCGGGATTAGCCGCAGCAATGTTCTCACCCATTGAGCACTCGGTCAGCAGCAAATAGCGTGGCGCCTTTGTTTGCTCGACGTATTTGATCATGGCATTCGTGCTGCCTGAGTAATCGGAAGCGCTGACTACTTCGGGGCTGCATTCGGGATGCGCGAGAATCACTACGTCGGGAAACTGTTTGCGAATATTGGTGATGTCATCGAGCGTGAACTTCTCATGCACTTCGCAGCGCCCCGGCCAACCAATCAGCTGATAATCCAATTCCGCACTTGAGCCGTTGCGCGGATCCCTGGTTGGAAAAATGATGTGCCTGTCGGTTTCCCTGGCGACATTCCGGGCCAGATATTCGTCGGGAAGAAAGATGACGGCGTCGGAATTCAACGATTCAACCACGGCGGACGCATTGGAAGACGTGCAACACACGTCTGACTCGGCTTTGACGTCAGCGTAAGTGTTGACGTAAGTGACTACCGGAACGCCCGGGAACTTCCGCTTCAACTCGCGCACGTCCGCAGCGGTAATGCTCGCAGCAAGAGAACAACCAGCCTTCCTTGACGGCAACAAGACAGTCTTCGCTGGATTAAGAATCTTCGCTGTTTCAGCCATGAACTGTACGCCGCAAAAAACGATGATGTCTTTGTCTGTCGTTGCCGCGCGGCGGGCCAGATCGAGTGAATCGCCGACGAAATCGGGTATTGAATGGAAGAGCGCTGGCTCCATGTAGTTGTGGCCCAGAATGACCGCGTTCTTTTCTACTTTGAGCTGATTGATCTCAACCGCGAGTTCTGCCTTGTACTTCAACTCAAAATCCGGCACGACATCACCAAGCATCTCCTGGAGCTTGAAGTAGAGTTCACTGGCTGAAGTTTCGTTGCTTAGAACTGGAATCATTGCTCTCCCTTCCTCAGATAGTCATCCAAAATCTATTATCCGGCCAATCGCAGGCTAATATCAAACGCTTTAACAGAGTGGGTCAGCGCGCCGACAGAGATCAAATCCACGCCAGTCTCGGCAATTGCGCGCACGTTTTCCAGGCTCACGTTTCCCGACGCTTCTAACTCAGCTCGGCCGGAACAGAGGTCAACGGCGCGACGCAATTCGTCGAGCGACATGTTGTCCAGCAGAATTCGTTCGACGCCCAGCGCGAGCGCCTCCTTCATTTCTTCAATGGTTCGGGCTTCGATTTCAATCTCCAAGTTGTCTGCCATTGTGCGCACCCGCTCCAGCGCTTTCGTTAACGATCCTGCACAGTCAATGTGATTGTTCTTAATCAACACCATGTCGTACAGACCAAAGCGATGATTGTGGCCGCCGCCGTGGCGAACTGCGAGTTTGTCACTAGCCCTGAGACCGGGCGCGGTTTTCCGCGTATCGAGTATGTTCGCTTTAGTTCCGGCAACGGCCTCGACAAACTGTCCCGTCAAAGTCGCAATTCCCGACATGCGCCCGAGAAAGTTGAGGGCCGTCCGTTCGCCGCTCAGGATCGCCCGAGTAGGACCGGCAAGCTCCATCAGCATCTGTCCGCGAACGACGTGAGCTCCGTCTGACAGCGTTGAAGTGAAGCGCATTTCACGACTCAACATTAGAAATACTTGCTGAGCAACCGACAGGCCCGACAAGATACCGTCTTGTTTAGCGACTATCTGCGCCGACGCGCGAGCGTCTGAGGACACAACGCTGTTTGTAGTCACATCACCCGGGCCAATGTCCTCACTGAGTGCCCGGCGAATGCCAGCTATAATCTCGTCACCAAGCTCTATGCTTGCCATCTTCATAGACTTCTTCACGTGGTCCAACGTGGGAAAAATAAAATGCTTCAAGCATTAGAATAACTGATTCCTATGAGGACGCTGAATGAACGATCTAACCATAGCAACAAATGTGAATGAGAGGCCAGTCGCTGCTGTCGAGGTGCTGATTCCAGCTAACGGTGACGATAAGTAATTCGGCCGCGAGAGAGTCGTATGGAGACATTTCAATTGACACGCGGTCACCGAGCAGAATACGAATCGAGTGCTTTCTGATCTTGCCTGACACCTGCGCCAGAATTTCATGCTCGTCGGCATCAAGGCGAACCTGCTTAATTGAGGGGATTGCAAGCCCAGGTCGCTGACAATAGCTTCGTAGAAAAAGTAAATCAATCAAGTTCGGCGATGCGGCGTGTATCGATTCACTGACATTGCGTGGGTTCCTTAACCTTGTGTGTGTTTTTCTGGCCATACGAGGACAGAAAAAAAAGCCGCTAAGATGAAAGGAAAGTCCTAAGATTTTGAGAGGATTATTCTTGCTGGTGGAGCAGAGGAGGTCGAACTCCTGGCCTCCGCATTGCGAATCTTCCGGATACGTAAGTCCGTCAGAATATCCTCGGCAGAAGTGGCGTTCACTACTGATACGAAGGAAATGCAATCCGCTTGGTCGTAAAATCTCATGGGTTAGGATGGTGATAGGAGTACTTTAATGGCCTCCTTGCTTTCGCAAAGCTTAAAGGCTTCTTGCCAAAGTTCAAGCGGCATCTTGTGGCTAATAAGATCCGTTAGGCTGACCGACTTTTGTGCGAGAACCTTGAGCAGGCGATCCCAGGTCGCAGCTGTGTAACCTACTGACCCCACGACTCGCAGCTGTTTATAGAAAATTTGATCAAAGTCGAGCGTGACCTCTCGACCAAAAATCCCGACCTGTGTGTACTGGCCGAGAGGCTTCAGCATTCGCAAGCAGTTGGCGGCCGAAGCGGCCGCGCCGCCACACTCAAACGCCACATCGACGCCGGTGCCTCTTGTCTCTTCCGCGACCACAGCTGACAAGTCCCGCTCGCTCACATCAACGACGGCAGCGGCGCCGAACGATCGGGCCTTCTCAAGTCGCAGCGTGTCTTCGTGGGTACCGGCGACAATAGTCTTGATCCCTTCGGCGAGAAGGATTTTCAGACAGAGTAAACCAATGGGTCCAGGCCCTGATATCAAAGCTATGTCGCCGAGCCTTACATTTGTTTGCTGTAATACTGCCTGAACAGCCGCAGCGAACGGCTCGCATAGAGCGCCCTCCGCTAGCGAGAGGCCTGTAGGGATCTCATATGCCTGATCGCTGCGAACGACGACGTATTTAGCGAACGCTCCGTTGACGCCGTGGCCCATTCCCCGCCTCGCCGAACAAAACATGAAGGAACCCATCCGGCAATAAGGACAGCGGCCACATGTGACGGCCGTGGCCGGTAATACCGTCACATTATCATCGGGCTTCACGTGGAGGACCTCCCTGCCAACTTCCACCACTCTTCCTGAAAACTCATGACCAAGAATCACTGGCGGATAATTCCTGAAAGTATCTTCGTACACGTGAAGGTCTGTACCGCACACACCACAATAAGTCACCTCGATTTTGACATGATCGTCTCCACAGCAGGGCTCTTGCACCTCCCGCAGCTCGATATTCCCAAAACCGCGCTCATATTTGACGAGAGCTTTCAAGTCAATTCTCCTGGTTTATTGGCGTCGAACCGGAATGCGGAAATCGCTGGTATCGCAGGACTGCGCTCAGTAAATCATTTTCCGGTATTCGCCCGCAACCAACAATGAATTGTTGTTTGAGCCTAATGAAGAAGTTGCTGGACAAACCTTAGGCAGTACAGTTTAATCGCAGCCCATAGCAACTCTTATTCTACCGCGAGGTAAGTCTGTTTATGTTCATTGGGGTTAAGTCGAGACGATCGATCTCGTTCGGCGCCATGGTTATCGCGATGAGTTTCGCTCTTAATCTCTGCGGCAGCCTGAAGGCTCTGGCCCAGGAGCCAATCGATAGCGTCAATCCAATGATCGGCACCACCGGTCCGACTGAAAATGATTATGGCGGGATGATTCCGGGAGTCGCGACACCGTTTGGCATGACCCACTGGACGGTCATGACTCGTGAAAACAAGATCAGCGTCTGCCCATACAACTATAAGGACACGACGATACAGGGATTTCTGGGAACTCACCAACCAGCGATCTGGATGGGCGACTATGGCCAGTTTAGTTTGATGCCGATAAGCAGTGAGCTCAAGATCGACGGGAAGCTGCCGTTTCGCCATGCAGACGAGATTTCCACGCCTTACTACTACGCTGTCAAGATGGATGACAGGGGCAAACCACTCAAGGCGGAATTAACCGCGACGACCCGTGCCGGGTTCTTAAGATTTACGTTTCCGGCTTCGGTCGCTTCTCACATCGTTGTTACTGCAAGTCGTTCCGAGCAGTTCAGGGGCTCTATCCAAATCGACCCGCAGGCTCGGGAGATCACTGGCTACAACCCAGATCGGCAGTCTTCTGAGTTAGGTCCACCGCTGCCCAATTTCAAAGGCTATTTTGTAATTCAATTCAGTAAGGCGTTTACGGCGTTTGGCACGTGGGAGAACAACGATATTCATCGTGGCAGCAAGCAAGAAAGCGGTCATCGGATGGGTGGGTACGCGAGCTTTGCCACAACTCAAGGTGAAGAGATCAAGGTCAAAATAGGGACATCCTTCATCAGTATTGACCAAGCCAGACATAACCTGAGAAGGGAGATTCCCGATTGGGATTTCGATCATGTGAAAACGGTAGGGCGGCGCTTTTGGAGTGAGGCTCTCGATCGGATCCGCATTCAAGGGGGCTCGAAAGCGGAGCGGGTTAACTTCTACACCGCGATGTACCACGTGCTGTTATTTCCGCGCACGTTCTCAGAGTATGGACGCTACTACAGCGCGTTCGACGACCGGGTACACAATGGCGTCTCTTACAACGACTATTCGCTCTGGGACACATTCAGGGCCGAGCATCCACTGCTCTTGTTAGTCCAGCCCGAGAGAGTTCCCGACATGATTACGTCTCTCCTGCAAATGTACGATGAAGGCGGGTGGATGCCGAAGTGGCCGAATCCGACCTACACCAACATCATGATCGGCACTCACGCCGACAGCGTTATTGCGGATGCTTATGTGAAAGGGTTCAGGGGATTCGATCTCCAGAAAGCCTACGCGGCAATGTACAAGAATGCCATGACGCCGCCGGACGGAGACACGCATAACCGCTGGCTTGACCGGGCGCCCTGGACCGCATTTGAAGCCAGAGGTGGTCTAACATGGTACAAGGCTCTCGGTTATGTTCCACAGGACAAAACGGATGAGTCGGTTTCGCGTACGCTTGAATTTGCTTACGATGATTTCTGCGTCGCACAAATCGCGAAAGCGGTCGGCAAAAACGATGACTACGAGATGTTGATGAACAGGAGTCGGAACTACAGGAATCTTTACGACGCAGCAAAAGGTTTCATGCGTCCGAAAAAGGCTGACGGAACGTGGGACGAGGAGAGCTGGTCTACAAAGGAAGAGAGAATGCCAGGATTCACTGAAGGCGGCCCCTGGACATATTTGTTCTGCGAGATGCAGGACATCCCCGGCATGATCGACCTAATGGGTGGCAGACAAAAATTCGCAGCCAAGCTGGATGAGAACTTCACCGGCGGTCACTACCGGCACGGGAACGAGCCGGGCCATCATTACACTTATTTGTACAACTACGTCGGCCAACCCTGGAAGACTCAGGAGCGAGTCAGAGAGGCGTTAATTGCAAATTATCACAATGGACCGGATGGGTTAAGCGGCAATGACGATTGCGGACAAATGTCTGCCTGGTATATTTTCAGCGCGCTGGGCTTTTACCCAGTGACTCCAGGTAGCACAGTTTACGCCATCACCAGCCCGCTTTTTTCGAAAGCCACGATCCTGTTGAAAGGTGGCCCATACAAGAAGGGTCCGTTTACAGTCATCGCCAGAAATCAATCATCAAGGAACAAATATATCCAGTCTGCCACGTTGAGCGGAAAGCTTTTGAATTCCCCGTTCATCAATCACGCTGACATCGCGAATGGTTCAACCCTGGTATTTGTCATGGGCGCGCAACCGAATAAGAAATGGGGACCAGGAAAAACGCCAGACACAAAATAGTAGGATCTGACGAAGCACTAACTGGTTGATTCAAGGGTTACGGTCTAACGAGAATTTCCACTCAATATCGTCACGTGGCGAGAAAACCTTTTAACGGTCGATAATGACTTCCGGCCTGCTCCGCAGGCTGGGTTGTGGCAAAGCTCTGCACGGTGGACACGTCCGCTATCTAAACGGACATAATTCTGGGCTACATTAGGGAGAATGGGTTAGTGCAGTTTCCATTCAAAATTCCGATCGAAAGAGAATTTGATGCCGCTGGCTTTGGCGTCAATGCTGTGGACCATCTTATTGTCGTGCCCGACTATCCGGCCAATGATTCGAAAACACATTTGATCAAACACTCACAGGGAGCGGGAGGCCAAACGGCGTCGGCGATCGTTGCGTTGCAACGTCTGGGCATGCGAACCGCTTACGCCGGTCGTTTTGGCTCGGATGCCGAAGGCGCCATTGGTTTGCAGTCGCTCCGGGATGAAGGGGTTGACGTCGCATTCGCGGAAGTCATAGAAGGCTCACGCACTCAAGTCGGTTATATCATTATCGCAGCGAAAGGAGGCGAGCGGACCGTTATCTGGGATCGCGACGAGCTCCTTGCTTACACGGCGGACGATGCGCCTGTAGAATTTGCCGGAAAAGCGCGTGTGATTCATCTTGACTCGCACGATCCACCGGCCTGCGCCCGCATGGCAATAGCAGCGCGAGCGGCGGGTACGATTGTTTCCGCCGATATAGACAATGTTTACGAAGGACTGCCGAAACTTCTACCATTAATCGATGTGCTCATCTCGTCCAAAGAATTCCCGCGCCTACTGACTGGAATAGAAGAGCCACACGCCGCACTCCTTGAGATCAAATCACGCTATGGTTGTGCGCTGGTGGGATTAACAAAGGGTGGGCGCGGCGCGACCGTGTTGTGTGAAGGAGAATTTCTTGAAACGCCTGCTTTCCAGGTACCCGGCGGCTGCGTCGATACAACTGGAGCAGGCGATGCGTTTCATGCAGGCTTCCTTTACGGCTTATTGCAAGGTGAAGATATTGAGACAACTCTCAAGATGGGTTGCGCGGTTGCGGCGCTCGGGTGTAGAGCTTTAGGCGCACGCACGGGATTGCCAACCCGCGCTGAGCTGGTTGCCTTCCTGAAGTAACGTTTGAAAGCGGCTTCGCCGTCCGATGTGCGGAGGGGCTGTGCCCTTCCGACAAGACCTGATGGAATCTGGGGCTGCGCCCCAAGTTGGAGCATAGCCCGGGAACGACTCGGTGGCCGGGCCGGTGGGGCAGAGCCACCACTGCACATCAAGCGGCATAGCCGCGACCCGGAGTTTTCACACAGCATCTACCGCATCCCGCCACTATGATCGTCGACCCATTAGGTACTTACGGGCCTTCGGTTCCGGTTTTCTTCACTCTTTGATCTGCTCACGCGGAAACATATCGGGATTGTCAGTGAACACCGCATCAACACCGAGGTCGTACAAGTAGAAGTTTATTTCTTCGCGCACGGTTTTAAAGCGCCCAGTGTTGCTGGAGCGGAAGGTGTAAGGAGTGACGGTCAAGCCGAGACGATGAGCCTGCATAACCAGGGTCTTGTCAACCAGAGCTTTCGCTGGACCAATGCCGCTCGCAAACTGTTTCGCCTCCGCCAGTCCTGCCTCCGTCAGCCAACGAGCGCGTGCTTCATCGCTGACCAACAATACTAACGGCAGTGCCGTCTTAATTATGTTGAAGAGTTTTTTCAAGCTTTCGGCGCTGAACGATTGAATAATTACCGGGGTTTTACGCGCAGCATTCCCCGAAATCAGACGGTTTTTCTTGAGCAGATCGAACACCAGGCGTTCCATATCAAAACCACGCGCGCCGTAAACTTCGGGAGCTTTCGTTTCCGGATAGAGTCCGGCTTTGCCTCGGACAAGATCAATCGCTTCCTGAAACGTCGGCACTCGCGCGCCTTTGAATTTCGCGTGGAACCATGAACCGGCGTCGAGTTGCTTAATCTCCTGCAAGTTGAAATCGGAGACGTACCAGTGTCTCATCTCTGCACCGCTAACGGGTCGTTCCCGAAAGCGCGTCGGGAAAATCTCTTTGACGTTCGTGGTGCGTTCGAGCGTCAGATCATGTAAGCAGACGAGTATGCCGTCGCGAGTGATTTGTAAATCCTGCTCAACAAAATCTGCGCCTTGCTTGAGCGCAAGTTGATAAGATTCCAGAGTGTGTTCAGGCGCGTAAGCGGATGCGCCGCGATGTGCGACCAGAATTTTCCTTAAAACGGCAGGAGCTTTTGCTTTCCCGCGCTGGGGGTACGACAGGTTTTTGGCAGCTATGATTCCGATGCTTGAGCTGAAGAGCTTTAGAAAACTTCTGCGCTCAAGTGTCATAAACGATGTGCTCTCTTTCATGCGGCGCCAGGTTAAAGGTTTTCAACATTGAATCCAATTCAGCGTGCGCTCGATCGCTTTTCGCCAGCCGGCGTGACCTGCTTCCCGCTGGTCCGCGCTCCAACGTGGTTCCCATCGCTTATCCGCTTGCCAGTTGCTGCGCATCTCTTCGGCGTCCCGCCAAAAACCAACAGCTAATCCGGCAGCATAGCCTGCTCCGAGCGCGGTCGTTTCGGCAACGACCGGACGCACGACGGGTACTCCCAGGATGTCCGCTTGCAGTTGCATCAACGTATCGTTGACCGTTGCGCCGCCATCCACTTTCAAGATTTCCAATCGAACTCCTGAATCTTTCACCATCGCATCGAGCACGTCGCGCGTTTGATAGCAGATGGCTTCGAGCGTCGCCCGAGCGAGATGCCCTTTGTCGTTGAAACGCGAAAGTCCAACGATGCAGCCGCGCGCGTCGGCACGCCAGTATGGAGCGTAGAGTCCTGAAAAGGCTGGCACGAAATAGACACCACCGTTATCGAGAACAGAGTTAGCGAGCGATTCGATGTCGCCGGCTTGTTTGATGATACCGAGTTGATCGCGGAGCCATTGCACGGCGGAGCCCGTCACAGCGACCGAACCTTCGAGAGCATACACTGGACGCGCATCGCCCAACTGGTAACACACCGTGGTAAGCAATCCGTGATGCGAAGGCACGATGTCCGTGCCGGTATTGAGCAGCATGAAGTTACCCGTGCCGTAAGTGTTCTTAGCTTCGCCGGGCTCGAAGCAGACTTGTCCCACGGTCGCGGCTTGCTGATCGCCCAGGTCTGCACATAAAGGGACTTCACCCTTGAATGGGCCGCTCTTCTGTGTCATGCCGTAGAAAGTTGAATCCGAAGAAGGACGGATAGCAGGCAGCATTCGGCGCGGAATATTAAAGAGACTGAGTAGTTCTTCGTCCCAATCAAGGGTCGCAAGATTGAAGAGCATGGTACGGCTGGCGTTGGTCACGTCGGTGATGTGGTGCCCGCCGTTTTTGCCGCCGGTTAAGTTCCAGATGAGCCAGGTGTCTACGTTGCCGAAGATTGCGTCACCACGTTCGGCAGCCGCACGTACTCCGTCGACATTATCGAGGATCCATTGGACCTTGCCTCCGGAAAAATAAGTTGCCGGCGGCAGTCCGGCTTTGCCGCGAATGGTTTCGCCTGCGCCGTCTGTTTCAAGTTTGCGCATGATGCGATCGGTTCGCGTGTCCTGCCAGACGATGGCGTTGTAGATTGGTTCGCCTGTCCTGGGATTCCAAACGACCGTAGTTTCACGCTGATTAGTAATACCGACGGCAGCGAGATCTTGCGCCGTGAGGTTGGCCTGGGAAAGCGCGCCCTCAATTGTCTCGCAAGTACGCCGGTAAATCTCCACGGCGTCGTGTTCCACCCAACCAGCTTGCGGCAATATTTGTCTGTGCTCCAGTTGGTGACGTGCGACTGCGACTCCCGCGTGATCAAAAACCATAAAGCGCGTGCTTGTGGTGCCCTGATCAACTGCGCCGACGAATCGACTCATGCTTGGCGTTCCTCCGTGTCAGAATCCTACGATCACAAACAGACCCGCCCCCATGACGCCGCCGATGAGAGGAGCTATGACTGGTATCCACGCATATCCCCAGTCGCTTTTTCCCTTGCCGGCAATCGGCAGCAGAGCGTGAGCGAGACGAGGACCCAAATCGCGTGCCGGATTGATCGCATACCCGGTGGGGCCGCCGAGTGAAAGACCGATACCCCAAACGAGAAACCCGACCAGAATCGGTTGGATGCCCTGGCTGAAGACTAGTGAGAGATCGATGCCAGTTGGCGTTGTTAGTTTCTGTGCATTAGCTGCAATCGCCAGGATACCAAAGAGCAGAATCGCGCTGCCGATCACTTCCGCGATGAAGTTTGAAACGGGACGCCGAATCGCAGGCGCGGTACAGAACACGGCGAGCTTGAGATCCTTGTCCTCCGTTTCCGCAAAATGCGGCAGGTACAGCACCCAGACGACCACCGCGCCGAAAAACCCTCCGACGATTTGCGCGATAATGTAGCCGGGTACTTTGGCCCAGGGAAATGAACCAATGGCGGCTAGAGATACTGTAACCGCCGGATTGAGGTGGGCGCCGCTGATGCGTCCGACGCAGAAGATGGCGATGATGACTGCTAACCCCCATGCGGTCGTTATTACCATCCAACCACCGTGCTGCCCTTTCGATTTGTTTAGCAACACATTCGCGACAACGCCATCTCCGAGAATCAAGAGGATCATCGTGCCGATGGCTTCTGCCAGGTAGACGTTCATTTAGTGAACCTTCTGTGAACGCAGGTTGGTTTCGAAGTCCACCCGCTAACGCAGGTGGTTCTGACAATTGATACCCGAAGATCCGCCTGTTAGTAGCGCGTGGTTTTCAGCCTGAAAGGCTGAGCAAAAGTGAGAGAGCCAGTTATCATAACGGCGGAATGGTAATGTCTGCCGTAACGATAGCTGGCTCTCAGACGTCTCAAAGGAAAGTCGATAATCTCACGACGCAAATCAGCAGTGCGCGAAGATGGCGGCATCCTTTGCGCACGGTCACCTGTGCATCAGAAATTGAACTTTAGCGCTAATTGCATCACGCGCGGATCACCCGCAAGAGACGTGATTTTGCCCGCCGAGCCGCTGTTAATGTTTCGCTCCGGTAAACCGAATTGAGGCGTATTGAACATATTGAACACCTCCCAGCGAAGCTCTAAGTCACGCCCCTCGCCGAAGTAAGCAAACGACCGGGCCAACGAGAAATCGAAGTTGGTGATGCCTGGACCTCGCAGCGTGTTGCGGCCGCAGTTGCCAAGGCGAGCTTGCACCGTGTTTGTGGTGGGATTCAACGCGGTGGGTGTAGCGAAGGCACTTACATCAAACCAACGATCAATAGTGCGATCACTCCCTGACAAATTTCCGTCGCGCAGGCAATCAGCCCAGGCACTAATCCCGACGCTGCGAGGACCGGCGAGGGTGCTGTCGTTATTGCCCGCACGCGCAGTAAAGGGGCGGCCAGACCGGATGTTACCCAGCCCGCTGATTCGCCAACCGCCTAAGACTTCGGAAAGCGGGCCGCTATTTAGATAACTCCGTCCTTTACCAAAGGGCAGTTCGTAAATGTAACTGGCGACGAAGCGATGCCGTACATCGTAGTCGCTGGGACCACGCCGCTCGTGCAGGTCTCGGTTGTTCTGTGTGAAACTGCCGGTGCCGCCCGAGGCCAGGTGCTCCTGCGACTCATCAATCGATTTCGAGTAGGTGTAGGCGCTACGGAAAGACAGCCCGCGGCTAAACCGCTTCTCCACCGTAATCTCGCCGCCGTGATAAGACGAGTTGCCGCCGTTGTCACGATATTCGATCGGGCCGAGAGTCGGATAAGGCAATATGGGTGTGAGCGTACCCTGGATGGTCATAATGGTGCCGTTGGCATTCAGAAGTGGCTGGTTCAAACTGCGCAACGTTGAAAGATGTGACCCTTTCGTACCGACGTAATCCAGCGTGGCCACCATGTTACCTGGCAGCAAACGCTGAATGCCGACGTTCCACTGGTCCACGCTGGAATCAACCGCTTCAGGGTTAACGGCACGGAGACGAACCGTGATGGGATTGACCGCGCTCGGGTTGAGCGAAAGGTTAAAGCCAGTCTGAAGACGAATGTTGTTTGCCGTCGAGTTAGCGTTAGCGGCTGAGACTACATTGTTAACCAGAAACGGAAGATTCAGTGCCAACTGATCCTCACTACCTGCCCGCTCAAACAACATAAAGAACCGGCCATAGCCCGCACGCACCACGGTTTCGGGTGTAAGTTGGTAGGCTAAGCCCAGGCGCGGCGCGAAATTGTTTCTATCGGGTTTGACCAAACTCCTGCCAACCGGCGAATTTGCTGGCGTGAACTTCACACCCGTCAGCGGATCAAAGTTTGTCATCCGGTCCGCACCTTCATATGGCCAGCTCGCGTAGTCGTAGCGGAGTCCAATGTTCAGCGTCAACTTCTGCGTGACCTTCCAATCGTCTTGATAAAAGCCTGAGTACATCTTCAGCCGCTGGTCCACCACGGCCAGATTTGTAAGTTGCGCACCTGAAGGATAGCCGAGCAGAAAATCGGCCATGCCGACTCCGGTGGTCGGCGCGCCAGGGAGTGGAGAGGGATTGCTAGTGCGATTTCCGTCGAAGTTGAAGGAGCCGCGCAAAGCCGGAACGTCGAGGTAGATATTTCTCATCGGCCCGCGTATGTCAGCCCCAAATTTCATTGAGTGGACACCGTAGGAGAGACTTACCGTATCGGTCCACTGGAATTGATTGGTGCGTTGGGACTTGGGTAGGAAATCAGGCGAGCCAAGTCTGTCAAAGCCAGATTGGCCGCCTGGTTGTGTTGTTCCACCACGCGCCGAAATGGTAATACCCGGAATGCCGCCGCTATACAGGGGAGAATCCTGCACGCCTTTGAAACCGAGTTCGGCCAGCGTGTTCTTACCAAACGGGTCTTGAGTGGCAACCGAGTTGTTGCGGCCCCAGCCGAGACGAAATTCGTTGATCATCCGAGAGTTCAGCGTACGCGTCCAGCCAATCGCCGCAGACTGACCCTTCATAAAGAGCCGCCCATTTGCTGACGAGCCGGTACCATCGATAATGCCGCCAAAAATACCCGGCAGGTAGCGGAAACGATCCGAATTGGTGTAGCGAACGAAGAAACTGTTCTTAGTATTTGCCTGCCAGTCCACGCGTCCGGTGAAGCTGTCCGTGTCGTCAATTATCCCAGGGTTACGAATGAAATTGCTCAAGTTGAGCGCACCTGACGCAGGAGTAGTATTAGACCCGGGCACTAAGCTGAGCACCTTCTGGGCCACCGGATCCAGACATATGGCCGGGATCTGATTATTTATGAATGATCCATCCGCATTAAACGCGCCCGGTGCTTTGGCGCGACAATCTCCGACGCGGTCGAAAATTTTGGCATAGCCGCCCGGAATGCGGTTCGCAGCACCTTGAGCGGCAGAGAAGTCCCCGCGAATCTCGTTCGGCAATGGCACGTTGCCTAACCTGGTCACGCCTTTGCTAATCCGCGTTCCCTCATAGTTAAAGAAGAAAAAGAGCGAATTCTTGCCACTCCAGGTTGACGGGCCGCCCTCGCCGAAGCGCGGCAGCGTCACTGGGCCGCCGAAGTTACCCCCAAACTGGTTCTGGATGTTCTTCGGTTTTCCTACTCCGGCGCGGTTGTTGAAGAAGTTGTTTGCATCAAAAATACGATTGCGATGGAATTCGTAGAGCGTGCCGTGAAAGTCATTGCCGCCACTCTTCGTAGTAACGCTAATGAGCGCGCCGGGACTACGACCATTTTCCGCCGAGTAGGGATTGGTGCTGACCTTGAATTCCTGAATCGAGTCTACTGACGGGCGGGCCACCTGCGTAGTCAGTTCCTGCACGTTCTCTGAGATCGAGTTATTATCTACACCGTCCAACACGTAATTATTCTGTAACGAACGGACGCCGTGGACGTTGGCGCCGCCGGTGCGGCCATTGGCAGTGCCGCCGCCTTCTTCGGTGTAACGATCTGCCTGAACTCCTGGCACTAAGGCAACGAGGTCGTCCCAGTTGCGGCCGCTTAATGGCAGTTGAGCCACCATGCGATTTTCTATTACGCCACCGGTCGTGGCTTCTTGTGTGGTCAGCAGCTGGGGCGCTGACCCCACCACTACAGACTCACTCACGGTGCCAACTTCCAAGCTTGTATCTATGCGCGCTTTTTGTCCCACTTCCAGATTGATATTCTCGTGAACCGCCTTCTTGAATCCCGGAAGCTCTATAGTTACGGTATACGTCCCCACGGGCAAACTGGCGAAGGTGTAGTAACCGGAGCTGTCAGTGGTGGTGGAGCTTTCCACGTCGGTCGCTTTGTTCTTCACTATCACCGACGCGTTCGGAACCACCGCACCTGCCGAGTCGGTGACCAGGCCCGTCAGGCTCGCGTTGTTGACTTGCGCCGACACTTGCACAGCCATACTTATACAAAGAAGCGTCAAGCATGAAATCATTCGTGCGGTTTTCATCTATTCTCTCCTTAACATGTGGTGAACTTCCTGACCAATGAGCGTTTCCAAGCTCAACAGGAGGGGAGTTGGAACTCGCTACAAACCGCTAAGGCCCTTATCACGGCCAGTAATTCACGGCAAATTCAGAACTATTGGATCTTTGGGAATCCCCTCGACGAGTGTAGGTTCCGAGTGTTAACTCCGCGTAACTATAGATACGGCTGGGCGAAATTTAAGTTAACAGTGCAAACCTATCGGCTGATTGTTTCTTATCGTGCACTGCGCTCAGCTTGGATCGGTTCAATCGAGATGTGGACTACTGCCGGCTCTGTCGTTTTCGGTTTCAAATCTATTGCCTGAGACGGGTAAGCAAATACGTGTTCGTAGCTCCCCCACTTCCATTTTTCGAACCACGATAGATGCTTGGATTTCAATTACCTGAACACGTGTGCATCTTAGTTTTCGCCATAATACCACAGCATGTGCAAACCGGAAGAAAATTTTGCGGCATCCGGGTTAATTATTTTGAGTCGCCAAAGCGAGTTTATTGAGGGACATCCTGTAAGCCTAATGCGGCGTCAGGTCAGGGGTCGGTTTGATGTAATCCAACGGTTTTCGATTGATGTTAATTAACGCTTCACTAAAATCAAGCTGACCCACCACCGCACAGTTGCTCAGGCTTGAAGTCGCGAGTAATTTGCCGTAGTTTTCCTTCGAGCTTGTTGACCCAAATCCAGTATGCTCACAATGCATATTGGCGAGCGCGCCGCTCCGTTTCATGATGAGAGCCATGCTACACTCCCTCCCCCTTGCCCTGCTTGTCCTGGTTTTTGTTTACTTGTCGCACAACACAATGGGCAAGCAACTCACCGCAACTCAGAGCAATTCCCAACTGCCCAAGCCGCTGACGACTAAAACATTCAATCTTGCTGAAGATACGGAAGTCGGTCTCGAGCTTGAAGCGCGGTCTCCGGGTGCGTCCTGGGCGCGCAAGGGCGCCGAAGCCGCCGCGCTGGTGATTTCCGTTGACGGCTCATATAACCAGGATTTGCTCCTTTGGGCCGGTGACGAATCATCACACTATCGCGTGCTGCTCGGACGTTTGTCCAAAGGAAAGCACACGGTTTCTGTGGCCCTTAATCCGGCTCGCTCGGCTGCCGGAGCGCAGGTGGCTGAAGTGAAATCCCTACATCCACTTCTGCTTGCATTAGTTCGCAGGACACGCGAGATGGATGAAGACAAATTGGCTTTGGCCAACGCGCCGGTCCTCTACGCACGCGCCAATACGATCGATCGTTTCACGGATATTCCTTTGATGATGTATTACGAGATTCTTCATGAAGTCGGGGCTGATCTGACGGTACGCTACACCGTGGTGTTTACGAATGAAGATGGCGGAACGCAGACCGCGGCCTTGATGGCGCGCTGGGGCCGGGCGACCGACATTGAGTGGGCCTATGAATTCCGCGTGCGCGGCCAAAAGATTATCGAGGAGAGCTACCAGGGCGTCGAACATGAGACAAAGTTTTTCAAGGGCTCTCGCACTGGCGGAAACCATCCACTTCTTGCTGTTGCTTCAGACAACAATAACTTTTCGGACCTGGCCTGCTCTGCCGTCCGTTTCGCTCCTTTGCCGGTTCGCGCGAACCTGGAGCAGGCCACGCGCGAGAGCGTGATGGACACGGACCCGAAAACCTATCGGGTGATGAGTGAAGAACTCTTTCGAGAAAATCGCATCAGTGATACGCGGGTGGATATCAACACCATCGCCGATCCGCGAGAATATCTTTACATCGAAGCGACTTCAGAGCAGGACGGTGCAACGCTCGCTTTTGATGTGAAACTGAAAGGCCAGTCAAAAGTCTTCGCGTCGGATATGGACGAGCCGCGTTTGCGGATAGACCGAAGTGGTTATTTTCGGACCGCTGTGCGTTTGCTTAAAGACATTTCACCAGCAACTGTTGAGTCCATCACAGCCCGTTGCTATGCCAGCTCAAAACCTGCCGTTGGAAGACGCTGCCAGCATCTCAATGTGATCCGGGCATTGGTGCTCGACCGAAACTATATTCCGCGCACTCTTCCACTCGAACCACAATCTGAAGCTTCTCTTGCACCGGATGAAATAAGGGTTTACCCGTTAGCTCATCCCACACCCTGATTAGCGGATTGTGATTCAGTTTGATGAGAGGTCGAGGCCATTACAGAACCGAGCGCGGTAGCGCCGGATGCTAGAGTCGATTTTAAGATAGTCGGTGATTCCGTCGAATTATCATTGTCCGAACTTGAGTATAAGATCCGCTGCTAATCTGTAGTGTTACAGAACCGAGTAGCTTTGCTCGTCTGCGACAAGCAGATAACGAAATGAAACTTTTCGCCTGTAATAGAATCAACGACTTACACGTCAGTTTCTAAGAAGCGCGGTAGCGCCGGATGCTAGAGTCGATTTTAAGATAGTCGGTGATTCCGTCGAATTATCATTGTCCGAACTTGAGTATAAGATCCGCTGCTAATCTGTAGTGTTACAGAACCGAGCGCGGTAGCGCCGGATGCTAAAGTCGACTTTGAAATATTCGGTGAATGCGTCGAATTAACATTATGCGAACTTGACTATAGGATCCGGCGCTACCGCGC
>DASXQM010000006.1:0-8642 GCA_036507195.1 Pyrinomonadaceae bacterium
AGCGTCAGGTTTTAGCGAATTCAAGGGGACAAGGTTGTCGTCGTTACGAACTAACGTGATCGCATGCTCGGCAATCTCGCGGGCCAGTTCGAGGCTTTCCCGCCCGGCAACACTGCGGTCGATCGCATCGAGCGGTGTAATCCTTTGCTTGACCAAACCAAGATCATATTTCGCAGCCAGAACCCGCCGCACCGATTCATCGATGCGTTGCTCCTTCAAGCGACCTTTCATCACGGCCTCCCGCACGCCGCGAAAAGCCGCGTCGGGGTCAGCCGGCTTCAGCAAGAGGTCGGCCCCGGCTTCCAGCGCGCGTACTGAAGCTTCTTCCTGCGTGAAGTAAAGTGTCAGACCGCTCATGCTCATGGCATCAGTAACGATTAGTCCATCAAAGCCAAGATCGCGACGGAGGATGCCATTCATCACCGGCGAAAGTGTTGTGGGCATAGTTCCCTTTTCCACGACAACTTCGCCGCCTTCATCCGTGTCGATCGGTTTCAACTTGACGTCACGTGGCAAAGGTATCACCGCCGTGGGATCAACTTGCGGCATGCCTATGTGGCCGGTCATAACTGAGCCCACTCCGGACTGTACCGCGGCGCGAAAGGGGACCAGCTCGATCGCGTTTAGTCGTTCGCGACTAACATCGATCTCCGGCAAGCCGCGATGCGAATCAGTGGCCGTATCGCCGTGCCCGGGAAAGTGTTTCGCCGTCGCAATCACGCCGTTACTCTGCACACCCTCGACAAAGGCGGCAACAAAACGGGCCACCGCCACCGGGTCTTCGCCATAGGATCGAACATTAATCACCGGATTCGCCGCGTTGTTGTTAACGTCAGCTACTGGCGCATAGATTTGTTGCACGCCGAGCGCGCGCGCTTCACGCGCCGTTAACGCGCCCTGACGGCGCGCGTAGTCCGGATTATCTGTAGCGCCGACCGCCATGTTCCAGGGAAGATTCACCGTGTCGTCGAACCGCATCCCTGAACCGGCTTCGAGATCCGCGGAGATCACTAAGGGATAGCGCGCCAGGTTCTGCATGCGGTTTACAAGCATCACCGATTCATACACGGGCCCGCGAAACAGGATGATGCCGCCCACGTGGTTATCTTCAACCTGGTGGCGTAGCGCTTTGAAAGCTTCGCTGTCTTGATTCAGGAACGTGGCATTGACGGCGACGCAGATCAACTGACCGATCTTTTCGTCCAGCGACATTCGTCGCAACTCTTTCTCGGCCCATTTGAGCGCGTCTTTAGTCGGCCTGGAAGAATACCTGTTGATGTTTGTTATTGCCGTCGCGCGCGCTTCTGCCGGTGCATTCAACTGGACCAGCGGTGTAACCACGAACACGACGAAAAGAGCGACTGAAAGGAAGCGTCGAATTGATAAAATGGATTTTGATTTCATAAAGAGTTAATTTGGCTAGCGAAGCTAAAGAGCGGGGGCAAGCCCACCTTCCCAACCTGAGAGCTGTTCCTTCATACTCATAAATCTCGACCGAATGCCTTTCAAGTAAAAATTAGAACCCAACTGCGATCAGCTCAGAGTCGGGAAGGCGGGCTTGCCCCCGCTCTTGTCCTAACCTTCATTGTGAGAACTATCAAACTGTCTTTTCGTCCCCCAATAAAAGAACCATTCTGTGTCCGATCAGCCAGTTGGTGAAAGCTCATCGCGCCGCGCACTGGGCGCCGGTGCAAAAGCAAACCCGGCGAGCCAGGCCACAACAAAAGTAATCACACTGCCGATCAGCACATACCATGTCCAGGCGATCGGTGTCCAAAAACGGATGTAGAGCATTACCACCATGCTGGTCAGCATTCCGATCAGCGCCGGCGGCTCGCTTACGTTTCGCAAGAATGTTCCCACCAAAAACACGCCGAGTACCGGACCGTTAATCAGCGAAGCCACGGACAAGGCTTGATCCAACGCCGATCGATTCTGGCGCATGACTATCAGCGCCACTGCAATTTGAATAATGCCCCACAGCAGCGTCAACCAGTGAGACACGCGCAGGTAGTGTTTATCATCGCGCCTCGGTCTGAACGGCTTGTAAAGATCGTTGACCGCCGTGGCTGCGATTGAATTCAGTGATGAGGAGAGCGCGGCGGCAAAGATCGCCGCCACTACCAACCCGGATAAGCCGGATGGCATAAACTTGGTGATGAAGTCTGGGAATACCCGGTCGCCGCCAACTGCCTGAAACGCGCCGCCAACCGGCAGTGTCGCCACGCCGTTGGCCAGACTGCCATAAGCAGCATCAGTGTATGGCGCGTAAAACGCGAAGAGCAGCACGCCAATAAACAAGAACCCGACAAACTGTGCGAAGACAACCGCACCACTGGTCAGGAGCGCTGCCGCTGCGCGTCGCGGCTTGTCGGTGCAGAGGTAACGTTGCACCAGGTATTGATCCGTTCCGTGCGTACTCATCGTCAGGAAACATCCGCCCAGCAGTCCCGCCCAGAGGGTGTAAGTTTTCGTAAAGTCGATTGGCAGGGTGAAACTCAACGTACGATTCGTAAACGGAGCGGAAAAAGCGTAAATCGTCGGTCTGATGCCAAAATCAATGAAGTTGAATTTGTGATACTGCTCGCCAAGATCAATAGCCTGGCCCAAACCGCCCTTGATAGCCATGATGAGCACGACACCAGCCATCGCCGCTCCAGCCAGATAGATTCCCAGCTGCACCACCTCAACCCAGATCACCGCTTCCATGCCGCCGAAGTAAGTGAAGACGATCATTACCACGCCCAGCAAGATCACTGAGCCAATCACAATCGTTTCCGCATTCGCCTGCGGTTGAAAAGCTGTATAAACCGCCGCCAGGACGAATGCCGTAAGTAGCAGGCGTATACCGTCGGCAATGTTGCGCATGACGACGAAAAGCGATGCCGCCAGCATTTTGATTCGACTTCCGAAGCGCCGCTCGAGCAGTTGATAGACGGTCATCAACTCCCCGCGAAAATACGAAGGGATGAAGAGCAGCGAGATAACTATGCGCCCGAGCAGGTAGCCGAAGACGAGTTGGATAAACTGAAAGTTCCCGTTGCGCGCAAAGGCGATCCCGGGAACTGAGATGAAGGTGATCGTGGAGGTTTCAGTGGCAACGATGGATGCAGCGATGGCCCACCACGGCACGGTGCGGTCGCCGAGGAAGTAATCACGCGTTGTCTCTTGTTTACGAGAAAACCAAACGCCAAACAGTGTGATACCAATCAGGTAGCCGAAGATAATGACGAGATCGATAGGCTTCATTTCACTTTCCTAACCCGTCAACCAGAATCTCTGAGAGCCGCGACATCAAAAGCAACGCTGGATTGTCGACCGTCCAGTTCACCTCAGGCATTTCGCTGCAGGTGATTGCGAGCGCAATACGTCCGCGCGGGTGGTAGATAATACCGAGGTTACTGCGCAGGGCGTCGAGTGCCCCAGACTTCGTCGCCCTGGGCAGGCGCCATTGTTCACGCCAAATACCGTTGGTTCCCTGCTCGCGTTTCATTAGCTCGAGCATCTCTTTGGACGCAGCTGGACTAATGACCTCACCGCGTTCCAGTTTCTCCAGGAGCGTAACCATTTCATGCGGTGTAGTGCGGCCAAGGCCAAAGCGCTTGTTCTCTTCTTTCTTGCCTTCCACACTCTCGCCACCACCGAAAACACGTCGCATCAGGCGCGTTTCTTTGAGCCCGAGTGAATCCATTCGCGCGTTAATGGCGTCAGCAGTCAACACGTCGATCACGAGATTGGTCGCCGTGTTATCGCTCAAAACCATCATCAGCGTCACGCCGTCGCGGAACGTGAGACGCAGGCCATCAGCGAATTCCGGGAGAATTCCCGAACCTCCAACCTTCTTTTCTTTCGTCAGGACGAGCTCATCCGTCCACTTTGCTTTCCCTTCAGCCACGCGCGCGAATGCTTCCACCATTATGGCGATTTTGACTGTGCTCGCCGTCGGCACCCGCTCGTCGCCGCGTAGCTCGTACACCACTCCGGTATCAAGGTTTTTCGCGAAGAGACTGACCCTGCCCTTGAATTGCATGACCTCCGCGCGCACGCGTTGGTCCAAAGCTGCTTGCTTTGCTGCTTGATCCGTTTGCGCAAACGCGCTAACAGCCGCCAGCAGCAAAACGACGCCGGCCAGGAGTTTAAGAAACACTTGAGTCATAAGAATCAAAGATAGATCGTCCGGGCTTTCCTAATTCAAAATGAAAAGGTCAACCGGTAGCGACTGGGTCGTTTGCGGGACGCTCAGCATCGTGGGTTCGACGAATACGGAACGGGGAGCGGTAGCGACCTGGTCCGTGACCGTTACAAATGAGTTTATTGTTACCAGACCCGGTCGCTACCGCTCCTGGTTCTGTATTTGTTTGGCGCTGCGGCTCGCTTCCTGCTGAATGCAAAGCCGCGTAAGCAGGACTCGGGCATCGCTGATCGACAAATATGGAGCCGTGAGCGAGCGCCTTGGGCGCTCTTGATGCACGCCGATTCAAATCAAGCCCCTACCAAATCGTCCAGCGACTTGATCCGCGGGCATATGCTTTCAGGATGTAACTCGAGCGGGTCGAGCAGAATACCGCGCAACCCGATCGCTTGCGCTGCCAGCGCATCGTGCACATAAGAATCGCCAACGTAGGCCGCCTCGTGGGCCTCGAGCCCGAGCCGTTTGAGAGTGAGCTTGAATATCGCCGGGTCTGGTTTGCGATACCCGACCAGGTGCGAATCAATGAGCAGGTCGAAGCGGTGTGAAATGCCCGCAGCGTCAAGCGAGTCCGTCAGCCGCCCATCCTCGGTGTTCGAGATAACGGCAAGAATCAAACCTTGCCGTTTCAGTTCATCGAGCACGCGCGAAGCCGCCGTGTCGGGACCGCACCAGACATGCCGGTCGACATGCGAGATGGCGAGGCGTTGCACGATCGCTGCGCAGGTCGCCTCGTCGAGACCAAGCGCCGCGTACATGCGTCGGAAAGTCCAATGCGGACGCTTCATTTCATCCGCCAGCGCACCTCCCTCGCTTTGCATCTCGATTCCTACCGCTCTTAGCATCTCCCCGAAAGCACGCCCCATTTCCTGGGACTGGAAGGTGCGACCCGAGACCTCGGTCGCAATGCGCGACAGTCGAGGCCAGTCTGGGTGCACGATTGTCCCACCCGCGTCAAAGATGCATGCGCGCGCGCCATCTAGCGCCGGATGAAGCATGACAGACAAAATGATGGTTGAACTGTACGGCTCCGTTAACTATTTCGAAGAATCCTGACCGCCTGTTCAATGACGCCTCCCGATGCTTCGAGAGCGGCTTTGGCTTCTTCGAACGAACTCCCTGTCTTGATCATGACGAGCGCTGCGCGCGGATCGCCGCCCGCCGCTGCAAACGCACCGCTCGCGGCTTCTTCGTCCAACCCGGTCTCAGCCATGATGATACGAATCGCACGCAGGCGCAGTTTTGCATTGCGCGGCAACACATTTGTCATCCGGTTTCCGGTGACGTAACCCAGCTTCACCATCGTCGCGGTTGACAACATGTTAAGAACCATCTTTTGTGCCGTACCTGCCTTAAGTCGTGTCGAGCCTGCGATGACCTCAGGACCAACGACGGGAACAATGCTAATCTCGGCCGCTTCGATAATCGGAGAACCTGGAGCGCAGGTGATTGCAATAGTGAAAGCGCCGGAGCGACGCGCATACCGCACCGCGCCAACCGTGTAAGGAGTGTGGCCTGAGGCCGCGATCCCGACCAACGCGTCGCTTTTTGTAAAACCGTGCGCCTCTAGATCTTTCTCACCCGCCTCGGCGTCGTCTTCCGAAGCTTCGACGGCACGATAACACGCCTCATAACCGCCGGCGATAATTGCCTGGACCAAATCTGGCGATACTCCAAACGTCGGCGGACACTCGGCAGCATCCAAAACACCAAGTCGCCCGGACGTGCCTGTGCCTATGTAAAAAAGCCTGCCCCCGTTGCCTAATCGGCGAACAATTTCTTCGACCGCCTGTGCCACCTCGGGAAGAACCAGATCAATCGCGGAAGCGACTAACGCGTCTTCCTGATTCATCAGGCGGATAATTTCAAGAGGCGGCAACGAGCTTAGGTTGCTCGTATTTAGGTTTTCCTGTTCGGTGATTGGGAGCGGATCCGGATTTTCAGAGTTCACTTTGAGTCACTCAAACCGCCCGCTCAAACGGCGAGGGCCATATGGTTCAGATGTTCCCATGCCATCCGGGCAGCCGCAACCGCGGGAGCAAAACGAGGTGACGCAAGATAAGCATTGGGAGCAACACGTTTCACTTCTTCACGCACGGACGCCAATATCAACTCCTGGGCCGCGTCGAAGACTCCGCCGACGTACGCTACCTGAAACGTCTCGCGCTCCAACTTTAGATTACGTATTACTGCGGCCGCCGCTAACCCAAGCTCCCGGCCACCCTCAGCCAGGATCTCGCGCGCGATTCGATCTTTTGCCTTTGCTGCTTCAATTACATACCTGGCAAAACCCGCCAGGCGCTCGTTCGTTATGGTAGGCGAATAAATGGCAGTTGAAAGATCACTGGGATCGGAAACATGGAAGTAGGTACCAGCAGCAGCGGTGAGGGATGTCGTTGGCCCCCGTCCATCTACGGCGTGGGCTATTGCGCGCAATGCTCGCCGCGCAATCCATGCGCCTCCGCCTTCGTCTCCGGCAATTGGCCCCCAACCACCCGCGCATATTGTTTTGCCTCGCGAATTCATGCCACAACAGATCGAGCCCGTGCCGGCTATGACTATTAGCCCGGGCTCTCCTTCCGTGGCGCCATAAAGTGCAATGTCGGAATCGCCTACGACAACAATCTCTCCGATTCCCAGGCCCAGGAGCGCCTCGCGGACACGCGCAATCAGCTCCTTTCGGCGTGCTCCCGCCAGTCCAATCTCGGCGGCCACCAGGTCGGTGCGCCGTAGATTTGCAGCTTCGCAGGCGCTGTCGATTGCCTGGCGAATCGCGGCAGCGGCGTTTGCGATTCCGACTCGCAAAGGATTCGAAGGGCCGGCAAAACCTTCACCGAGGATCGCAAAGTTGGCATCCAGGACCACCGCGTGAGTCTTACTACCACCCCCATCAACGCCAATTACGGCCCGCCTTGCGGCCGGCCGGCGCGTGCTCAGAAAATCTGACTGTCTTCTCTCAGAGGTAACCATAGGTCGGGGGAACGGCACTCGTCATTTATGATGGACCATTTGTTGTCTATTCTAGGTAAGGGCGATTTATAATGGAAACTAAAAGATTTTATTATTACAATAACCGTCGTTGATAACGTCTGCTAGCCGCTGGTAACCCCTGGTAACTTCGCCACTATGGAAATTCGACAACTCCGCGCCTTTATCGCTATCGCCGAATTGGGCACATTTACCGCGGGCGCCCTGCGCGTCCACGTAACCCAAGCCGCGATCAGCATGCAGATTCGGCAATTGGAAAATGAGCTGGGCGCGAAGCTGTTTATTCGCGCGCCGCGCCGGGTAATGCTCACTGAAGCAGGAGAACAATTGCTGCAGCGGGCGCGTCAAATCCTGCGCGATCACGATGCAGCGCTCGATGAGATTGCCGAGCTGGCGGGCGCCGAGCGGGGGCGCTTGCGAATCGGCAGCGCCTCGGCGATGGTCACGACAGATGTTTTGCCAAAGCTCCTGAAGGAAGTTCGCAACCAACATCCGGGCGCGGAAATTACAGTTGCTTCCGGAACAAGCGAGGCTTTAGTTCAGCAGATTCTCGCGGGTGAACTCGACATTGCCTTCGTATCTTTGCCTGTCGAAGCGCGCGGTATTAACACCGAACGGCTCAGTCAGGATCAACTAGTAGCCATCGCTTCGCCGCGCCACAAGTTTGCGAAGCAGCGCACTATCAGCGCTTATACGCTGGCTGGAGAAAAACTGATTCTGGGCGAGCGCGGCGGTAACACTCGCCGGCTCATCGATCAGTTTTTTGCCCAGGCGGGAGTAGACCTTAAGGTCTCAATGGAACTGAGCCGTCAGGCCGCGATCCGGCGCATGGTGGAAGAAGATATGGGCGTGGGCATCGTTCCACTGCAATCCGTGGGCGAGGCCGTGGCTAAGGGCCGGCTGGTTAGATGGTGGATCGAAGGTGCACAGATAAATTGGGAGTTAGGTATTGCCAGATTAACTGGCGGCTATGAATCGCCCATCACGCAGACTTTTATCAAACTCTCACGAAACTACTTCAGCGACTCTCAGCGCTCGGCAGCGTCAAAGAAAACTAAACTGGTGCCCCGTAACAAGCACACGAGAAAATAAACTACCCTATCAGAACCGGGCGCGGTAACTACTGGGTCGGACGCTCAGCATCGTGGGTCGACGAATACAGAACCAGGAGCGGTAGCGACCGGGTCCGTGATCGTTACAAATGAGCTTATTGTGACTGGACCCGGTCGCTACCGAGGCTGTGTCAAAACTCAGAAATCCCACCCACGGAAGTGGGTGGATTTTTCAGATCCGACCTACCAGAGGCAGCGCGGATTCTTTGGGAATCCCACCCACGCAGTGGGTGGATAGTTCAAGTCCAGCCTCTCCCCGCTAACTTCCGATCACCACAGGCGGGATCTGAACAATCCACCCACTGCCGTGGGTGGGATTCAAAAACTCGGTCACCGCTGTTTATAGCCCGGAC
>DASXQM010000007.1:0-19680 GCA_036507195.1 Pyrinomonadaceae bacterium
GGTAGGCAAGCAACCCCGCGCCCTGGTCTGAGCGATCCGTCCATTCATGCCACAAGCGCTTCGCCGTTTCAATGGCGCGAATAGGTCGGCTATGCACCGTCACCAGGTAGTTTTTGCCGAGAAAGATGTTCAGCTCGCGTAACTCAAGCCGGTCATGCGGCCCGGCGAGCTCAGCTTCGTAGAGTACGATGAAGTAATAACCAGAATACTCCTCTACCTTCGGCCGTTGGTGTTCATTTTGGCAATCTTCAATTGACAAATGATGAAAACCAAACTCTTCGGCCAGCTCCTCAAAGTCGCGACTGGTAGGATCGGTGACGTCCGCCCAAATAACATTCCCCTCGTCAACGCGCAACTCGCTGATGTCGGCCGCCAGGCAGTTCTCATCAAACGTCTTGGAATTATTATTTAGACAGGTGGTGCTAATCATTTACTCAGGTCTCTCAAAAAGAGGTTTACTGCACATCGGTTCGTCTCACGCGTGGAAGACGGTTGTCAAGTTGCGGAAGAGTTTATCACTACCTTGCCAGGGAGACACTCCGAAAGAAAAACCGCTATAATCCGCGCACCGATGAACCAGTACAAAATACTCGTAGCTGACGAAGTCAGCGATAGTGGTCTTCAACCTCTGCGTGACGCAGGTTTTGCGGTAGCGAAGCGCACCAGACTGAGTGCGGCGGACTTAAGCGACGCGCTAGCGGATTGCGCCGGTCTGGTCGTCCGCAGTGAAACCAAAGTCACCGCGGACTTGATGGATAGCGCTAAGACGCTTCGGGTTGTAGGTCGTGCCGGTGTCGGCGTCGACAACATCGATGTGCCGGCGGCAACTGAGCGAGGCATCGTGGTAATGAACGCGCCCGATGGCAACACGATCACCACCGCCGAACACACCATTGCACTTTTGATTGCGCTGGCTCGCCGTGTTCCTCAAGCCAACAGCAGTCTTAAGTCGGGCCACTGGGATCGAAAGTCGTTTATCGGGGTTGAGTTGCAGGGTAAAACATTGGGCGTCGTGGGCCTGGGGCGTATTGGAAGGACTGTGTCGGCAAGGGCGCGGGCGTTTGGCATGAAGATCGTTGCCTTTGATCCCTTCATCGCCTCGGAACAGGCACGTGACCTGGAGATCGAGCTGGCCCCGCTCGAAGAGCTTTTCGCGAGTGCCGATTTCATAACCATCCATACACCCTTGACCGCGGAAACGCGCGGCGTCATTGGTCGCGATGCCTTCGCCCGCATGAAAAAAGGCGTACGCATTATCAACTGCGCGCGCGGCGGACTAGTTGATGAAAGCGCGCTGTATGACGCGATTAAATCCGGCACAGTTGCGGGCGCCGCTCTGGACGTTTTCGCTCAGGAGCCGCCCGCACCGGACCATCCTTTGTTGTTGCTCGACGAAGTTATTGCAACTCCGCACCTGGGCGCTTCAACTGCAGAAGCTCAGGAGGGCGTTGCGTTCACAGTCGCCGAACAGATGCGCGATTACCTCTTGAGTGGCGCTTTACGTGGCGCGGTGAACGTTCCTTCCCTGGGAACGAAGGAATTAGCGGTGCTGCGGCCATACATCGAACTGGCCGAAAAGCTTGGCCGCTTTCAGGCGCAACTCGTCGACAGCGCAGTGCGGGAAGTTCGACTCGAATTTGCCGGCGAGATAGTAGAACTCAATGCGGCTCCGGTGACGAGATCATTTCTTGCCGGCCTGTTGCGCGACGTGAGCGCGCGAGTCAACGCGGTCAATGCATTTCTAATAGCTGAAGAACGGGGTATTAGTGTTACTACGAGTTACTTCCGTGCCGGGTCCGACTTCGTTCCTTCCATCCGCACACGGGTGCTGGGTAACGACGTTGAGCAGTCGCTGGCGGGCGCAATCTTTGGGTTCGGAGAGCAAACGCGCGAGGGTCGCGTCACTGAAATAGACGGCTTTCACATCGAAGCGATTCCCCACGGTCACATGCTCGTGATGCGCAATCGCGACGTGCCTGGAGTGATCGGCCGGGTCGGAACAATCCTGGGAGAACGCGGAGTAAACATCAGCCGTTTTCATCTCGGGCGCCGTGAGCGAGGCGGTGAAGCAATGGCGGTCGTGGAAATAGATGCGCCTCTAAACCCTGAAACGCTTGACGATCTGCGCTCATTTCCCCAGGTGATTTCTGCGCGCGAGATAGAACTTTAACTTGCCAACAAGCTACTCGATTTGAAAAGTGATCTCCTGTGAAGCACTCGTCTTCGCGACACGATTTGAAACGGTTACTTCGAGGAGGTAGTGACCCCCCGCCAAATTCTTGAGAGCAATCTCCGCTGCGTAGAGTACACGCGCCAGGTCGCTGTTGCCGTCTATAACTACTTTGCTTACCGGACCAGTCAGGACAGCCTGGCCGTTGTGGAAAATCTTTATCTGAGCCTCGAGATCAGGAACTGCGCTGCTGCCCCGCGCGGCGTTGTAGATCATTAACAGGAAATTTAGACGCGCGCCGTGCTGGAATCTGCGGTTGACGCTGAACATCACTTGATCGCGACCGCTGCGCAAAATGGCGAACGAAATTATCTGAAAAATTCACCTGACTTTCCAAAGCGCCGCGGATCATTCAACGCGCCACCGTTGAAACCGCATAGCGATCTGTTTACTCTTTGTATATCATGCGCCCGATTTTCACACATCTCGTTTGTTCTCATTAACCGATGGCTTTCGCTTACGCCGAACCGCGCAGCAACAAATCCCGCCACGATTATCTGTGGCCGCAAGCGTCCTCAGAAACAGATCCACTGTCGCCCAAACGGTCCGGCCGCATCGATTCAATTGATCTCCTTCGCGGCATCGTGATGGTAAGCATGATGCTCGACCACACGCGCGACTTCGTTCACCGGGAAGCATTCCTTTTTGATCCGACCGACTTAACAAAGACAAACGTCGCGCTTTTCTTCACGCGCTGGATTACCCACTTTTGTGCTCCAGTGTTTGTCTTCCTGGCGGGTACGGGCGCTTACTTGCAGTTTGCTCGTGGCAAGAGCAAAAAACAACTCTCGCGGTTTTTAGTAACGCGAGGTTTCTGGTTGGTTGTGCTGGAATTTACCCTTGTGCGTTTTGGTGCGACCTTTAGTTTAGACTATCGCTTTCTTGGGATGATGCAGGTGATCTGGGTCATCGGCATCTCCATGATTGTGCTGGCAGCATTAATTCATTTGCCCTTACGTATTATCGCTGCGGTCAGCATCGGAATGATCGTCTCGCACAATCTGCTGGATCGTTTTCATGTGCAGGGCTGGCATGGACCGAACAGCCCCGTGCCCGGTTTCTGGTCGAAGCTCTTCATAATCCTGCATCAGCCATATGAGCCATTCCCGATATTCGGTTGGCCTAGCCCAGTGTTATTTGTCCTTTACCCGTTGATTCCCTGGATTGGAGTGATGGCCGCGGGCTACGTCTTTGGCTCGCTTTACCAGATGAGCGTTGGGAAGAGGAGGCGACTCCTGCTGATCATGGGGTGCGGAGCGTCTGCGCTTTTTATCATTCTCCGGGCCATTAATCTCTATGGCGATCCGTCTCACTGGTCACGTCAGAACAGCACGACCTTTACTCTGCTTTCGTTTCTGAACACCACGAAGTATCCACCATCGCTGTTGTTTCTGTTGATGACTTTGGGACCGGCAATGTTGGCGCTGGCGTGGTTTGAAAAGGTTCTAAGGGCGCAATCGACTCGGCCGCATCTGCTCTGCGGCAGATTGCGCGACTTCTTCATCACCTTTGGCCGGGTTCCGCTGTTCTTTTATCTCCTGCAGTGGCCCACGGCACACCTGATTTCAGTTATGGTGCACTATACCGCCGGCAAGCCCTGGCGTTGGATGTTTGGCAGTCTGATTGGAGTCTCCGGCCCACCGCCAGGCGTGGGCTTTAATCTGTGGGTTGTTTATGCCTGTTGGATAGCCGGTGTGCTCTTGCTTTATCCGCTGTGCAAATGGTTTGCAGGTGTGAAGGCACGGCGGCGCGATTGGTGGTTGTCGTATCTCTGAATCGTTCTCCGTCATGAGTTCCTCGTGGGTCGCTGGATCCTTTTTGGGCCAACATAAAAAGGAGGCAAAAATGCGAAAACACTTGAGCTTAGTCATCGTCCTAATCATTGCGGCTGTAACATATAGTTGCGCCAATCCGGCGGCGGACAAACCAAAGGCTACTATCGGCAACGCTGCGCCCGAGTCAAACTCAGCGAAGCCGGCTGCAACAGAGACGCTAGTCATTTCGCCGGAAAATTCAAAGGTGGAATTCGTCGCCGCCAAAGTCACGCGGAGTCATCAGGGATCATTCAAGCAGTTCGCAGGCAAGATTGATGTGGTGCCCAACAGTATCCCGGACAGCCGAGTGACAATTGATATCGATACAGGATCGGTGGTCACCGACGAGCCTGATCTGACAGAACATCTGAAGACGGCTGATTTCTTCGACGTGGCCAAGAATCCTAAAGCAACTTTTGTTTCCACGAAGATCGAGCCAGGCAATACCGGCGGCGCGACTCACACTGTAACCGGAAATCTCGAGCTGCACGGAATAAAGAAGTCGATCACGTTTCCTGCAACTATTCAGTTTACGCCGGATAACGCTGTTTTGAATGCGGAGTTCGCGATCAATCGTAAGGACTTCGGCATAGTCTATGCGGGTAAGGCTGATGATCTGATCCGCGACGGCGTAGTCATTAAGTTAGCACTCAATGTGCCGCGTACAAAGCAATAGGACCTCGGAAAAAGTCTAATCAAGTATGAAGCGTCGTTCTATAGTTTATCCGGCAATGCTATTGATCGTCGCAGCGTCGTTCGCGATCGTTATGCTTGACGGTGCGGCAAGCCGCGGCCAGTCGAAGGAAGGGGGAAAGCCTGGCGCTGACGCTGCAAAGCGTAACGCGTTGCTCGGCACCGAATTAACCTGGACTTTCGGCAGCAAGCAGCAGCGAGGTTGGTACATCTACACGCCGCTCATAAAGCGGCTCATTAATACTAAGGAGGATAGCGCAAGCGTGCAGTTTGCACGGGCCCTCTCCCGTTGGCAGGCGAAATCAGGACTCAAGCCCAGCGGGGTTCTCGATGAGGAGACACTCTATGCGATGATCAAGACGTGGCAAGAGGCGCGATTGAAGGATCGCTCCGTAGCGCAGCCTGACCAATTGCTCACCGCTCCGATCTCGGATTTTTATGATCCAGCCCGTGCTGAAGAGCTGCGACAAGTCGAGCGTCGGACTTACGCTGCTTATAAGCGCATGGTCTCCGCGGCAGTTGCCGAGCGATCACTTGGCCTCGGTCACACGTCGCGTGGGGAGCTGGCGCCAGGCGAAAAATACTTGAAGATCATCTCCGCTTTTCGCTCGCCGGCGTACCAGGAGAAACTGCGACGCGAGTCGCCCAACTCAGGAACCGCGGGTCTGGCCGTTAACAGTCCGCACTTTACCGGTCGCGCCCTCGATCTCTACGTCGGTGGCGAACCCGTTGATACGAGGGATTCAAACCGGGCCCTGCAGGTTCAAACGCCTTCTTACCAGTGGCTGGTGCGCAACGCAGAGCGCTTTGGCTTCCGCCCCTACTGCTTCGAACCATGGCACTGGGAGTACGTACGGTAACGGTTGAGAGGCGGGGAGCAATCAGAAGAAGGCGATTTTCCATTTCTCATTTTCCATTTTTCATTTGACATCGTCCAAAAGTTCTCCACAGGCCGTTTAGATAGGGCACTTGTGTCCCGCCGCGCGAGGCGGACAGGTCCGCTTTCTAAACGATGGGCGGAGGCGATGGCTAATGAAAAATCTAAAATGGAAAATCAGCTTTTTTGGGCCGCTGTTCTTCTGCCTATTGCATTGCCAAGCGTCTTCTGTTTTCTCGGAATGAGAGGAGTCGCCCGTCCGTCTTCCAGCGCGCGACCCTCAGCGATGCTGCGTGTATCCACCACAAACTCCGTGCGGCGCGTCGCTTTGCGTAGCATTTGTTTAATCGTCGCGTCGCTCAGATTCGACACATCAACATTCGACGCCTCAAGTTTAGCGCGCAGGCGCGAGGGCCGGTTGGTCCCCCGGTCGTACACGTCCGCATAAACATGAAGTACCCCACCTTCGACGACTAGCGTGTCGTAGTTGATATCCACGGGAACAGGTTCTTCGAGCCGTACGACCAGCATCCTGGAGCTGCGCTTCGCCGCCGTGATTCGTTTACGTGAAACGTTCGCGCTTCGCGCCGCAATTATCTTTTCGGCGAGGTCGTAGAGATCCGCACGCGGCATGCGCACACAGCCGTGAGAGACGAGGTTGCCGACGTCAGTTAGTTTTGCCGCCTGATGGATAAGGTAGCGGTCGCCCAAAGGAATTTTCATTTTGCCGAGTGGGTTGCGGGGATCACCAGCCTTAATGACCTCACCAGGCCGGACGCTATCTATCTTGCTCACCCAGTCGCTGGCGGGGGGTATCCAGGCCGGGTTCCAGATAATCTCAGTAGCTTCGCGGTCGCCGACATAAATCGGGTGTGCCTTCAACCCAACGCCCACGTAGTAAGACTTCACCTCTTTGCCGTTTTGCCAAAGCGTCAAACGAAACGAAGGTACGTTTAAGGTGACGCGGATGTCGGGCTGGTTAGGCTCAAAATCCGCGAACTCGATGCGCCCGCCTGTCAGCTTGTCCGAGCGCTCCGACTCATTGCGGTCTGCAGCCGTCTGCGGCGATGAGGAGGTTGTTTGTGACCAGGCCGTTTGCCAGCCTGTCGCTATCGTGCAGATTGCAGCGAGCACCAGAAACTGGTTTCTATAAGCGAAGAGAAATTGTTTGCAGGTTGAACTAAACATAAAAACGTCATCCGCTGAACCGTCGGAGTGAAAAACAAGCCTAACGAAAAAGCGGTGGACTTTTCAACCTTCTGCCGAGGGTTGCTTGCAAATTATGTGATGAATCTGTTCTGAATTTGCGTTTTGTGCGATTGATGATTTTTCACAGTTCGCATAGTCGTTCTTAAGGAGTAAAATCTTCAGCATAATTCCCCGAAGGACAGGACTAACCGGCCACACAGCTACAAATGAGGAGGATACTTATGGCAAACGTGAAACCAATTCCAGATGGGTACCACTCGATAACTCCGTATCTGATTATCAAGGGAGCGGCCGACGCCATCGAGTTTTATAAGAAGGCGTTCGGCGCCACTGAGCTATTTCGCATGGCTCACGAAGGGAAAGTTGGCCATGCTGAGATCAAGATCGGTGACTCGCCAATAATGCTTGCAGATGAGCAACCAGAGATGGGATATGTCAGTCCGAAAACGCTTGGTGGGACGCCTGTTAGTCTTATGATCTACGTCGAGGACGTGGATACGATTTACAAGCAAGCCATCAAAACAGGAGGTCAAGAGGTAAAGCCACTGCAGGACCAGTTCTATGGAGATCGCTCTGGCACCTTAAAGGATCCGTTCGGACACGTCTGGACCGTGGCCACGCACAAGGAAGACGTGTCGCCCCAGGAAATGGATAAGCGAATAGCGGCATCGGCCCACGCAGGTTGATCCCGGGGTGCTGTTTACTTTGCGTTCTTGGCGAGTTCTTTGCGCCCTTTGCGGTGAAACGATCAGCAGAAACCGCAAAGTGCGCAAAGAGAGGCGCAAAGTTACGCAAAGGAATGGACGTTCTGCCGTTGCAGGACTCTTCCACCTCGACAACAATAGCGGTCTGCCTTACATGACCGGCATTCATGATTATTCTCGCTGAGTAATGCGTTGCAGAATCAAGTTAGAAGATTCCGTTAGAGCACTGGAGTATTTGTTGTCCGGATCAGCTTGCTCGCGGGCGTTTCAGAAAACGCAGTGCACTGAGTATGGCAAGCCCCATCGTTGAGCCCAGGCCCAACCAGAACCAACCGGTTAATCCCACCGCGATTAATCCCGAGGTATCCTCTGCTCTCACGCGTTCTCGATTCATAAGATAAGCACTAACCAGCCCCGCTATTAAGCCGACCAGCGCGGATACCTCGCGCCTATCTTTCCAGACTCGCGCCATACCGAGAAAAAGTACCGCAAGCATTAAACAGGGAATCAACCAGAGTCCGCTATGTCCGTCACGCGCGAGATCAACTCCGCTGAGCCTGCTTTCTGATGTCCCACAACTCAATTGTACCCACGGCAGGAAAAAGCAGATCAGGACAATCAATGCCAAACTTGCAGTCACGCGTTTGCTATCCATTGCACCGTTCCTTGGGTTTTTCTGAAGCGCTATCGCTGCATCTTACCTTATTCTGCTAAGCAGTTAACCCAATAATCACACTAATTGAAGCCTTCAATTGTAACAGTTTGCGTTAGCAAAACTGACAAATGCCACGCAAAATCTGCCTGAGACGTTGCATTCAGCTATGTAAAGAATTTGTTCTGAATCGGCCTTTTATGCGACTGACTATTTATCTGAGTTCGCATATTGGTTCTGCAGGAGTAGAATCTACAGCAGTAGTTCCCCCTGAGCAGTTCCCCCACAAGTCAACCTTTTTCTGAAATGGAGAATGCTCTTCAGGAAAAAGCGTCTTTGAACTCGCAGGTTGAATTGGACCACACCGTTCTTATTATTGGGAGGTCATAGTTCAAAATAGATCTGGAGGTGAAAAACGATGAAAGTAGAAGAAGTCATGACTGCTGACCCGACATGTTGTATTCCACAAACCGGCCTGCAAGAGGTCGCACAGATGATGATCGATCACGACTGCGGGGAGATACCCGTTGTGGACGACCATGAAACCAGGCTGCCGATCGGTGTCGTTACTGATCGCGATATTACTTGCCGCACCGTTGCGCGAGGACTTAATCCTCTCGATCTGACGGTGGCCGATTGCATGAGCAAACCCTGCGTGACAGTGACACCGGACATGTCGCTGGAAGAGTGTAGCCGGATCATGGCAGAGAATCAGATTCGTCGCGTACCGGTGGTGGACGCAGGCGGCGCTTGCTGTGGCATTGTCGCCTTAGCCGACATCGCCTTGCACGCAACGAAAAGCGTTGCGGGCGAGGTTGTCAAAGAAGTATCAGAGTCGACGGCAGCGTCGTCGGCGGCCGGAAAGTAACGTTTCACGGTTACATTTTTTCGCTCTGGGAATCGCTGGTAATCAAGTGCCGGGCTATTGACACTCGTCCGCGGCGCCGATTATTGAATTACTTCTTGTCCAACGCCAAGGTGGATCATGAGGACACGCCTACAATTGAGTTCAGCTGCAGAGCATGAAGGTGGTCATAACGACTTGATGCTTGCCGCACTCAAAGGACACACCGGGACGGTAAAAACGCTACTGGAGAGCAGAGTAGACATTAACGCAAAAGACGATGAAGGACGCACAGCCCTGATGTTTGCGGTTACCAATTTGCGGAAAGACTCCGTCAAGACGCTACTGGACCACGGGGCAGATGTGAACGTTACGGCTAACGATGGTTGTACCGCATTGATGCTGGCAGCATCGTCAGGTGACAGCGAAATTGTTCGAGCCTTATTGAGCAAAGGTGCTGACCTGTCAGGAAGATTCATTGAGAGCGGAAAGACAGCCCTGATGCTTGCGAGAGAGAAAGGCTATACCGAGATCGAGCGACTGCTCCAGCAAGCCGGAGCTAAACAATAGCGATTTTATTGCCTTACGCTAGACTCACGGGGTCTGCAGTACTCGCTAGTATTGGCAGTAGTCTCCGCAGCTGAGCGCGACGGCTACAACCGCACAGCTGCACCACTACGAAAGTGGCTTGCGCGTTATGATTTTCGCTAAGGATGAACAGACCCGAACGGATTCAGTAGTATGCGCGATAAACGTGCATCAAGCGATTTACTGTCATTATTGCGTGAAGAAACACGTACCGCTGGCTCCTGCAAACTGCTCCGCCTTCTGCCGCCGCAGACTACTGCTCCTGCCTGCTGCTTCTGACAGCGTCACGCACCGGTCGGAAAGTTCCAAACAATAAGTCAAAGACTGGAGATGTTACTCCAAACCGCAGATCAGGAGTCCGATAGTGATGGAGAAGGTGGTACTTCTTGAGATACCTGAAGAGCGGCAGACGAGACCTGCCGTGATGTGCCAGGAAATGTAACCATTCGTAGCAGAAGTAACCTGCGACGAGACCAATGAAGAGATAAGATGCAGCGCGCCACGTGCCAAGCACAGCCCATGCCAACAGCCAGTAGGCCATCGCGATGGGCAGGCTAATTTGCAAGTTCGCGAAAAGATAATCCGTCGCCTTCGGATTCTCGTGGTGTGTCAGGTGCGCCGCATAGACGAAATTGCGGCCGAAAATTTGGGTCGCGTCCAAGTGAAAAACGAAGCGATGGAGAACATACTCAACTAACCCCCAGGTTAGAAACCCAAACAGGAACAGAATCAAAATGGCGCTCTTGGAGGGCCCGTTGCCTCTTGCGGCAGCGGCCAGCAAAAGAACTACTGCCGTGTAGAAATAAAAAGGAGCAAGTTTTCTCCAGTCCTTGATCGACATATCCCACCTCCCCGCCAATACTGCTCGACGACCTACGATTAGGATAATCTTGACTGGAGCAAAGGTTGCTTTTGCTCGCAATATCGCGCGCAAAATCCTCGCTCCGACCCGCGGTTCGCTGAGCGTAGCGCGGTGCGTCGGGTGGTTAGGTACTAAGCAGAATGGCCGAGCCGGTTATGGAACTCCACATCATGTACAAATAACGCTGAAAGCGTTCGCTAATTGGAGCCCAGGGTTGCTTCAACCCTGGGTCTACACATCCAAAGGATCATAACGCCGAAGGTGTTGGCTAAATCTCACGTAACAGCCGACTCGCGAACTCTTTCAGAGTTAGATGTTATTGAGGGAACTGCAATCTCAAGGTTGAAGCAACCCTGGGCTCCAACTAGCGAACGCCTTCAGAGTAATTCAATCGAGTTTTGACAAGGCCTCCTAGTCCATCCCGCAGAGTTCAACCTCTCACGGCTGGACTTCCACCTTAGCTTTCAAGGACGGTAAGCAGAGCAGGTTCGTGCGCCGCAAGACGGTCAGGCGTTGTTCCTGGCCGAACTGGTTCGAGACGATCACCTCGCGCCGCTCGAAAAACGGACTGGCGCTCTGGTCCCTGGTCTCGTAACAGACCATGTGGTCGTCGGGGTTCAAGACCTGCGTGCAGTCCGGTGGGGTGAGGGGGTTGTGATCATCAACACACTTGACGACCGGGTTGCACAGCGTGGCCGGACGCAGCACCAGGACCGGCTCCTCCTCAAACTGGTCGATGAGAGTGACGTTGAAGGGCTGGAAAGATTCCTCTGCCCGTACGTCATAGCACTTGAAGTGGTCCAGACCGCTGCAGATCTTCGTCACGAATCCGTCCTGGGGCTGTGCTCCGATGCCACCAGCGAATGACGGCTGAATGGGATTTACGACGGGGAAATTGGCCGACTGGGTATAGCCCGTCACGTAGGCGCAGCCGGCGGGATCGACAGCAAGGTCGTGGCCCACGTCCTCCCCTTCGCCGCTTAGACACGTGGCATACTTGATGGCGCCGTCAGTAGCCAGCTTGACCACAAAAGCGCCAGTGTCCGAGCACGTGGGCATCCCTCCTGTGGCCGGGAAGGTGCCGGAGCTGGTCCCTGTTACATAGGCATTGCCGTTGATGTCCACTGCGACGGCCCTGCCGGCCCCGCCGTTGCTGCCGCTTAAAAACTTGGAGTAGACAAGCTGATTGTTTGATTGTTTGAGATCCAGCTTCGCCACGAAAGCAGCGAAACACCCATTGAGCTGCATGGGATTATTGGTCGGGAAGTCGGTCGAGTCAGTCTGTCCCGCCACATAGATGATGTCGCCTTGGGGCTCCACCGCGATACCATGGTTCACTATCCTCTCAACATCATCAGGATTTGTGGGGCAGCTTTTGGCAGCGCCACCCAGGTAGCTGACGTAGTCCGCCGCCCCGCCAGCCTTGAACTTCCAGATGAAGATGTCTGTGACACCCTTGAGACTCTGCTGATATGCATTCGGCGTCACATTCAGGTCGTTCGAAGCGCCCGACCCCACCACGTAGAAATTAGCTTGCGCATCAAGGGCGATGCCGGCAGCCCCATCCCAGTTACTGCCGCCGAGGTAGGAGAAGAAGTTCAAGTTGCTGCCCGTGGAGTTGAGTATGGCCACGAAGCCGTCGTACGCCCCTTTTGGAGCGTCCTTTGGTGTAGTCGGCGGAATGAGGACATTCCCCGGCAAAAGAGCGCCGGCCACATAGGCGTTGCCAGCGGCGTCGACCGCGATGCTATGACCACCCTCCCAGCCATCTCCGCCGAGGAAGGTCGAATACTCAAGCGCGTTGCCGGTGATGTTCAGCTTGGTTACATAAGCATCGGCTGGTCCGCCGCCATAATTCTGCTGCTTGCCTCCAGGTTTAGTAGGGAAGTCGGGCGAGCTGGTCAGTCCAGTCACATAGGCGTTCCCGGCGGAGTTCACCGCGATGCCGCTATAGACGTCGAATGTGCTGTAAAGATTCTCATCATTACTGCCACCGAGATAGGTCGAATAGACGAGCTGCGTGCCCGCCGCATTCAACTTCGAGACGAAGGCGTCAACGCCGCCGCCCGGACCGAACTTGGATCCACTCGGCTCAGTCGGGAAATCAGCCGATGTGGTTAAGCCGGTCACAAAGGCATCGCCGTGCGCGCTTACTGCGATGCCCAGGCCGATGTCTTGGCCACTGCCGCCGAGATAGGTTGAGTAGGCGAGGACAGGATCAATCACCAGCGGCCTGGCCGCGTCATAGGCTGCGATGTCAAAGCCAACCTCCTGCTCACCACAGAGCGTGTAGTGGCTGGCCACCTCCTCTCTCACGCGATCTTTTTCCTGATAGACGCTCGGCTTATGCATCCGCATTTGCCGGCCTGCACTATGCACCAGGAGATCGCCCTGGCCATCCAATTCCAGCTTGTCGGCGCCCGCAAAGCTGAGCTTGATCTGGCGAGGATCAGCGCCTGCGGCCACCACGAAGTCGTATTCCAACTGCCGCCCTTGTGTGCCGTAGTAGACCAGGTCCACGCCCGGATAGATCGCTTCATATTTAACTTTGGAGTAGGTAGGAATGTCAGTCCGCCACTGCCGCGGGTCATTGCCGATGAAGTAGTTGCTCTTGCCGGGTAACTCCGTCAAGCCCGTGATCTGTGGGTTAGCATTCGTCCCTTCCAGTTTCATCCGTAGAACTGTCGGCGGGGGTTCTTTTGAATCGTGACCTTGCCGGCTGGTTGGTTCATTCCGTAAACGCAGCACCGCCTCGTCTGCGGTTAGGAACAAGGCGTAACCGCTGCCGCGTGTCAGAAACTTGACCTTGCTGTCGGTCTGGCCCTGGTTGGCTTCAAAGCTCAGCGGCAGTTTGCCGTATTCCGCCTTGACCTTGGCCGGAGCGCTCGTTTCCAGCTCTCTGTCTTCCATCATGGTTGTGACTGGCGGTTGAGGATTTAACGACATCCAGCATCCGGCGGCGATCACAGCGACCACAAACGCGGATGCCACGAGTAAACCTTGGCGATTGAGTTTGGACAACATGACACATCTCCTTTATTGCTTATGAACTTTCTGGGAGTCGATGATCGCCGCGTCTTCAGTCCTGCACGCACCAGACGCGGAGCGGCTCAAAGCACAACTCGCCAAGAGAGATCCAGGGACTGATCACGGGCCCGTCGGTAAGCCTCCAAAGGCGTGGCAGCTCTACCGCAGTCCCCTCACCGAACGGGGAATCGCTCGTCCACGCGTTGCAGTTGGACGAGCCCGGGAGGTCGGACTCGTTTGCATCCCAGCCCGTGCGGACCCAACCGACGGTGCCGGAGGGTGGGCTCGAGCCCGAATCACCTCGCTTGAATCCGAGGGCCGTGTCGTACCTCAGGTTCGAGGGGTCGTGAATCTCCCACAGCGAGGCCAAGTGGTAGCCGTCGGCGCAGGCCGTCAAGGCTTCGTTGCCCTTGTGCAGAGTGACCGTCAGATAGTATCTGCGTAGCCCGCGGACGGGAGAATTGCCGCCGCTGGTTTGCTGTCCGTGGCCAACGCCCTGGAGGAGGACGGCAAGTATGCCGGCGAGTAACATCAAACCGGTGAAAGCGATGAGCGAGTTCTTGAGCTTGGTCACGCTGAATCTCCTTTCTGGTGTTGGCGTAGTTAGCCGTGCGGGCCTCGAACGACGCGTCGCGACTAGCGTTTAAATCAGCATTCCGCGATCCGAAATCCGCAACCTTAGGGAACGCCAGGCGGATCAGGTTGCGGGTTAAAGCCTTTTGCGACGCCCGGCACCACAAAGATGGTGCGCGTAGCCTCACGCACTTCAAGCGTTGGAGCGAGGTGTGGCTCTGGCGTGAGCCGTGCGTCGCTTTCTCTCGTGTCCGGACCCCCGAGTGAATGAATAGACGAGGCGACCTTCGTATTGTCGGCGGCAGTGAAGTCAAACGAGGCTGCCTCGCCGGGCATGAGCGTGACATCGCACGACTCGCGGCGGAGAAAGCGGTAACGGGTGACGCACGATGGTGCATCTGGGTCCGGTGGCGGTGAAACATAAATGTCGAAGGAGAGCCGTACGCGCTGCGCGTCAGGCTCGGGCGGGGGATTTTCGGGCTCAGGCGGCGGGCTCACTCGGAGGTTTACGACATTGAGGCGCGCCGTTTGTCCTGCACCAAGATCAATGAAGCCGAATTCAGACGGAAAATCTTCAGAGTCCTGGATGGCTTGTACTTGCCTTGTTTGCCACGCGCCAATGATGACAGCTAGTCCGGCGGCAAGCGCCAGGAGCGCCAGTGTGTTTGTGTATGTGTTTCGTGTTTTCATGATCTTTCTCCCTTTGTGTCTATTTCAAATAATGAGTTGAGGCAGACGAGGACGCGTCCATCTGCGTCTTCCCTGAAGTGAAGCGTGCGAGCGTCTAGGAGTTGGTATATAGCCAACTCACTTAAACCAGCCTCTCTCGCGGCTTCCGTCACGGGTGCCATCTGCGCCTCCGCCGCGCATCTCACGCACCAGCCGGACTGCAATTCACCGGAACTGCGGAAGATGAAGACGCGTTCGGTTTCCACTGTGACCTTCGTGATCTTTTTCGTCTTCTTCATCTTTGGTCATCATGGCTGTTACCCATAAGAGGCTGTGTAAATCGAATGCCTGATTGGGTGCACCTGGTGGAGCCCTGACCCTTGCTCAGCACTTAAGAGACAATGTGGAAACTGATCTTGCACATTTGAGTGATGTCGAATTAGCTGGGGTAGACCACCCTTCCCTAACCTGCAAATTATTCTGAGCTGAGCTTTTCTCCCGAAAGCTATTACCCACGACAACGAAACAACCCCGGTAGGGAATTCGGAAGTCAGGAAGGATTTACCCTCGCTCCGTTTAGTCACCTCCTGCGTGGTTTTCGCCTTCAGTCCTGCACGCACCAGACGCGAAAGGCGAAGTTGCATGGGTCCATCCCGGCAAGCCACGGGCTGACGTGTGTCACGTTAGAGAGATCCCATAAGCTAGTGAGAGAAACATTAGTTCCTCTTTCCAATCCATTGGCGTTGTCGCTCGTCCACGCTTGGCAGTTAGCGTGCCCAGGACCTACGGAGTTATCAGCGCGGTGGCCCGTGCGAATCCAGCCGCTCAAACCACCGGTGGGGGGACCGGAGCCCGAATCTTCTTGGGTAAAACCAAGTTCCGTGTTGTAGCGCAGGTCCGAGGGTTCGAAGATTTCCCACAGCGAGGCCATGTGGTAGCCAGTGGCGCAGGCCGTCAGCACTTCATTGCCGTCGTGGACTGTTTTCGTCAGGTAGAACTTGCGCGGTCCGAGTATGGGGGCGATGTTCGGGTTTCCTTGCCCCCGACCGGCCAGCGGTAAGAGCGCGGCAAAAGCGCCGACCAGCGTTATCAGACCGGCAAAAGTAATGAGTGATTTTTTGAAGTTGAACATACTAATTCTCCTTTGTTTAGCAGCTTGCAGCATCGGATTCGCAAGCGCATTCACCACTTGGAAAAAGTTCGGCAACGGAGTGCCGCCGGAACGACCCACAGCCGATATCTTCAGCAGGGAGTCTGTGGCTTTGCCGACAACTCCAATTTCGAACTGCTCCAAGCAGACTTTCTTCCAGCCTTCTTTCCGTTGCCCAGATTGCCGAGCCGCGATAGAATGAGCACGAATTCAAGGTCCTTCCCCCAGCCATCCCGACTGAATCGCACGGCGCTGAGTTTCTCAGCCGAAGCGCCGCCATCATAAAAACGCGCAGTTCTCTCACTCCGGTTTTCGTTATTGTGTACGTTAGTTAAAAACCTGCCCGGAAGTCTTTGAAGCGGCTCTGGGAATTTCTTGAAGTTTCTTGGAACGGCAATGCTCGAACCAAATCATCACGTTTACGAGTTTGGGCCTTTTCAGCTCGATGCGACCCGTCGCGTTCTGTTGAAAGAAGGCGAGCCCCTCAAGCTCTTCCCGAAAGAGTTCGACACGCTCCTGGCGCTTGTAGAACGCAGCGGCGAGCTGTTGGAGAAGGATGATTTGATGCGCCAGGTTTGGCAGGATACGATCGTTGAGGAAAGCAACCTGACGACGAACATCTCACACCTGCGGAAAGTACTCGGCGAAAGCCGCGACAGGCACGACTACATCGTGACGGTTCCCGGCCGCGGTTACCGATTTGTGGCTGGGGTCAGACAAGCTCTGGACGAGGTGATCGTTCGTGAGCGAACACGCGTCACCATGGAGGAAGAGGAGGGCGAGAGCGAAGAGGGAGCAACGCGAGACGAGAGCGGCGGTGCAAGACTTTCGGCTTTACATGCGGCCGCGCGCGGCTACAGGCTGGGTCGAAAAGACTTGCTGCTCGCTGCGGCCGCGGTCGTAGTCGCAGCTGCGGCCTTCGGGTCATACCGACTTATCAAGCAGGGCTCGTCGAAGAATGGAGCGGCGGTTTCGTTCAGCGGGATCAAATTGACAAGGCTCACGAACTCCGGTCGTGCGACGCTCGCCGCCATGTCGCCCGACGGCAGGTACATCGTCCACGTCTCGAAGGACACCGAAGGCGAGAGCCTCTGGCTCAAACAGTTGGCGACGGAGAGCAACGTACAGATTGCGCCGCCAACCGCGATCTCCTACTGGGGTCTCACGTTCTCGCCCGACGGTGAGTACATTTACTGCGTCACGGCAGAGTCGAACAAGGGCGACACGACGCTCTCGCTGATACCTGTGCTCGGCGGCCCCCGGCGTCGGCTTCCTGTGGGACCACACGGCCCCGTCAGCTTCTCGCCGGACGGCCGGAGTCTCGCCTTCATCAACGGCCACCAGGACGTGTTCCACCTCTACATCGCCGACGCCAACGGAGCCGCCGCCCGCCTGATCGCGACGCGCACAGCGCCGGAGAGGTTCATCGACATCGCCGTCGGGCCGGCGTGGTCGCCTGACGGTGACGAAATCGCCTGCGCCGTCAGAAGGTACGATGCGAGCGGCTACTTCGATAGCGTGATCGGGGTGCGCGTCGCGGACGGCACGGAGCGGCCTTTGACCGCGCGTCGCTGGTCGGCCGTCGGGCAGATAGCATGGCTTCCAGGTGGCGCCGGACTCATCGTGACGGCGCGCGAGAGTCCATCGGCACCGTTTCAAATCTGGCGCCTCCCCCTATCCGGCGGCAATGCCCGAAGAGTGACGAATGATCTGAACGACTATCGCGCCGTCAGCTACAACGCAGACACGAGCTCCCTCCTGGCGGTGCAGACTTACGTCGTCTCGGGCGTCTGGGTCGTGCCGTCCGGTGACCTGACGGCCCGGCGAGTCGCGCGCGGGCCATTCCCAGTAGACGCGGGCGCCGCCGTGCAGATTGCCTCGGGGACCGGCCGCCTGCATGACGTAGCTTGGACGCACGACGGCAGGGTCGCTTACGTCTCATACGGTGCGGACGGATCGAACGTCTGGCTATGGGAGCCTAGCGCGCAGGCGCCCAGGCAGTTGACCCTCGATGCACGTAACGTCCACGGCCTGGCCGTCTCGCCCGACGGCCGCCATCTTGTCTTTTCTTCCGACCGCGCCGGCACGTACAACCTCTGGCGGATAGAGATGAGCGGCGGCGAGCTCGTGCGACTGACCAGCGGCGAAGGCGATGTCTCGCCGCGCTTTTCGCCGGACGGGCGATGGGTCGTTTACCAGAAGGGCTTTCCGACCGGCGCGATCTGGCGTGTGCCGGTAGATGGTGGCAAGGCGATCGCCCTCACCGAGACCCGCGGGCAAAAGCCGGACGTGTCGCCGGACGGTAAACTCATCGCCTACTACACGCTCGATTCTGAGTCAGCGGCGCCGTCCTGGATCTTCGGCGCCATGCTGTTCGATGGTGGCCCATTGCTCAAGAGGTTTACGTTCGCGCCGACGGTCGGAGAGCGAGTAGTGCGGTGGGTGCCTGGTGGGTGGGGGCTCGCCTACCTCGACAGCCCCGGCGGCGTCTCCAACATCTGGGTTCAGCCGCTTGACGGGAGTCCGCCGCGGCAGTTGTCCGACTTCAAGGTCGAGCGCATCGATTCGTTCGATTGGTCGGCCGATGGGCGTTGGCTCGCCGTCGTCCGGGGCGCCGAAACGAGCGACGTGGTCCTCATTGAAGCCAAGTCGGAATGACCGCCGTTAATCGATCCTTATAGAGAGCCTCACCGTCTCCGCTATGGATGCTAACGGCGTCAACAACTCACGTCAGCCGGGGCATCGAGCACGTTTACCCGTTGCAAGGGCTAAGTTGCTCTTCCAGGAGTCAGCTTTGGCATAGACCTTGTTGAGCGAAATGCAAGAGGGCTGAAAGCGCTCTTATCGTGTCCGGAACGGGGAATTTCGACCCTTCTTTGGTCACTTCGCCTGGCCAACAGAGACCAGTGTCGACGCTCGGAAGGTCTCCTCAACCTATCGCGCAAAGCTAACCAGTCAAATCTTCAGAAACGATCAACTCTAATGTCTAACGATCAACTCTAATGTCTACAGACCGGATCGAAATCTCTTTAATCAATAAAGCGTCTGGGAGTTCAATTGTTGGCTCGCGGCAAAGTATTTCCCCGGGAACTAGGACTGTCCTGGTTGTTGAAGACGAACCAATGGTGCGCATACTGGCGCGACACATTCTGGAAGCCATCGGATACAACGTGCTCGAGGCAGGAAGTGGCGGCGAGGCGATGGAAATCTGCCAGCACCATGAAGGCCCAATTCATTTGTTGTTTACAGACGTCGTCATGCCGCAGATGAGCGGCCCACAACTTAGCCAAGAAGTAAGAAAGATGTTCCCGGGCATCGGTATTCTATATATGTCCGGGTATTCCGATAACGTCACCGACCGCCATGGCGTGGAAGAAGAAGTGCCATTCCTGCAGAAGCCTTTCTCGCCAGATGCACTGGCACTTAAAGTAAATGAGATATTTGAACGTGCTCCGCGCTGAGCAGCAACAAGAATTCGCTAAAGGTTTCACGAAGGCCGAAGGATATTTAATTTGAAGATATTAATCGCCGAAGATGATCAGGTTTCCCGACGTGTCCTGACGGCTAACCTTATCAAATGTGGACACGAGGTTATCGCGGTCAGCAACGGCCTCGAAGCCTGGCAGGCTTTACAGAGGGACGATGCTCCGCATTTAGCCATTCTCGATTGGATGATGCCCGGGATGGAAGGACCGGAAGTCTGTCGCCGGCTGCGGCAATCGATCAGGGAAATAGAAACTTACGTCATCCTGCTGACAGCCCGACACGGAGTAGCAGAAGTGGTGAAG
>DASXQM010000008.1:0-8219 GCA_036507195.1 Pyrinomonadaceae bacterium
GTTTCAGCCACTCCAATTTCGTTGGAGAATTCTCAGCGTTTCCATGGCCATTCCTGTCTCGCTTCATTTATTTGATAGGAGGCTTCATAACATCACCTGACGTTGAGTCAGATGGACCACTTCTCATTCGCTGAAGAGGCCCACCCACTTCGAGCACAGCCGTCGAGCAATAGCGTGCTCACTTGAAAATGCCTGTTCAGGTTCGTAGGCAATTGGAGTTGACGCGGGCAAGCACATCGGCAAATGCTTCTTTCTCCAGGAGAGCTGAAATTCGACTAACCAACGGGCTCATTCGTGCTTGGTTACGTGCATGCCATGCATGCTCATGTCCATCCTGCCGGGACGAATGCGGAAAAACACTTTCCAAGAGATGGGATGGTTACCGTAGATCGCGTCGAGTAATGAGGGCTTCGAGTAAAACGTAAGATCACTGCCGATCCCTAACTGCACTTTGTCGGTGGTCCACACATCTCGAACACCGCCGAAAGTGTGGGCGCCTATGCGGAATGAAGGATGGTCTTCTCTAATACCCAGAAGCAGCCTGTCGGTCGGACGCAGCAACTCGTCTTTGTCTACGAGTTCGAGTCGCGTGTAGATATAATTTTTGTCGAGAAATTGCACGGTTGATTCCGCAGTGTAGCTATTTAGATTGCGAGTCTCGCCGGGCTGGCTCGCATGATTCCGTCCCCACACAAAAGTCGAAGCCCAGTTTCCCCGATTGAACGGTTTGTTGTACTGAACTGACGCAGTTGTTCGCCGAATGTCAACGTCGGGTCCCTGGTTCTCGGGACTGCGGAGAAATCCGTGACTGACCTGGAAAGCCCAATTACTGTTTGGCATGAACCAAAGCCGCACAGACCGAGAATTCCATTTATGAGCATCGAAGTTATATCGATTCTCGTCAGGCTCACGTCCGTTAAAGATCGATCCTTCCAATTTGAACCACCGATAAGTAAAGCCTGTCGTCAGTACGCCAAAACTTATGTGCGTCGAATCCTGCAAGTGATGCGCAAGCGTGGCGGAAGGATTCTCCGAAGCTGACAGGCGATGGAAAACCGTGACCGGCCCAAGAGCAGGCTCACCCGGATATCCGAAGTACGTGAACCAGGTTCCGCGTTCGCCGAGGGGCAACGTGTACTGTGCCGATAGCTCCATAAATAGATCATGCGGATGCTGATGGTCGATCAATGGCTGACCTTTGTAGGTCTCGCCCGTCTGGAAAAGAAGCGGTGAACCACCCGGAGGAACAGTGAATGGTTCGGCGCTAAACATACCACGCAGCTGCAAAGTACCCTTTCCCAGTTTGTGATAAGCCATTGGCATAAACCAGCTCGTAGATTCGACCTTCGTAACTCCGCGCGGTCCGCCTTGTCTATTCACGCCGGCGAACAAGTTGTAATGAAACATCAGTAGCCAGTCACCTTTGATCCAATGCTGCATATGCATCGGCCCTGACGATGGTTGCCACGACGTTCCAGACCCCATCGCTCCCATCGATATGATGTTTGTATCGCTTGAGCCCATGCGAATGCCCATCTCATCGCCTTTCATCACGCTGAGTGATCCCACCTTTACGCCCCTGCCTGTTCCGTGCATATGGCCCGTGACGCCTAATGGGGGACTCGGCATCGGCGCGGGAGTGTTCATCATCCGTTCGGTTGAGGGAGAAGGAACTGGGACCTGCATTTCCGGGCCATGTTGGTGCGTTTGCGTGCTGGATACAGATGGGCTCGGTGTCGCGCCGGGAGTAGGACTTTCCGTTGGGTTCGACGTCTGATGACGATGATGTTGCGCCCCGTCGATGTATAACTGCGAGTTCGTTGCGATTATCTTCTTGAAACCTTCGACCGCCGCACACCTACAATCATTCTCCGTCGCTCTCCGCCCAGCCTGAAAATAGCGGAAGGCTAAATTCCGGTTGCGTGCCTGGCTATTAAAACTGAGTGAGTAAACGATCCCAAGCAAAAGAAAAAGCATTGAATACCGCATAGTGTATTTCCTATTACTTCGCTCCACCACATCTCTCACGCTGTTGTCTTCGTTTGATCGCACCGCCGTTTCTCGGTTCCGGGCAACAGTCGCGTCATGTGTCTGCGTCGCGAAAGCATCCTTCTAACTAGTCTCTTACTTCTACTCGTGATGCAGTCAGGCCCAATTTCATCCTGATGCACTTCGCGAAGTCCTCTATCGCAAGACCTGGGCCACTACCTACAATCTTATTTGCAGTTTCAGACGATCTCGCCGTGTTTTGTACAAACAAGCTTCGCCTTAGACATCCACAAACTATCGTTGACATGCATCCGTGTCGTTATAACATCTCCGCGTTTCTCGAGCGGCAGTCACACGCGAGAACGTTGCTGGAGGTTATTGAAGGACAGCAGATGGTTAGTGGCGGAGATGTAAACGATATCGATTGCAGAGAATGGCGAGTAGATGAAATCTGCGGAAACGTCGCTAGACTCAAGCATTGAGACGCCCCACCAGTTTGAGCATCGACCTGCGTGATTGACTAAGATCTGGTGTGAGAAGCAAGAACGTGCGTTTAGAGTGTCGGCGTTTCGATCTGTTGAGCTGCCTCGATAGCCCCCTGACATTTCGGACCGTACTTAGCAGTTGGCATCACTTTGAGTCGCTCCACATACAACGGCTTGCCACAACGAATGCACTGGCCATAGGTGCCGTTTTCAATTCGGCGCAACGCAGCGTCGATGTCCTGGATCAGGTGGGGCTGACGGGCCGCGAGTTCAAGGGCTACTGACCGATTAAGGTCGAATTCCGACATTTCGCCGATGTCCTCTACGCCGTCATCACCTTCCAGCGTGGTAGTACTGTCGGCGCGCAAATCTTCAATTGCTTGCTGCCGCTGCCAGATCAGGAGACTGCGGAAGTATTCCAGCTTTTCTTTGTTCATTACGCACTACTTTCTGATCTCGGACTCGTTTCGTTAATCGATCGGTTCGAATTCAATGCGCGATTTATCACGGGTTTTGCACTTTGCCATAACTAGAGATCACAGCCTGATGAGTCGCTATATGTTGAGACATAATATTCAGACAGTTGACGCTACCGATTGGCTATTCACCTGTTGACTTGGTCCAGCGATTAACTCGCGCAGCATCGCTCTTCCTTTGTGCAACTGCGACTTCGATGTGCCAACCGATCTGCCTCTCGCTTCCGCTATCTCTCTGTGCTCCAGGCCTTGGATATCATGCAGAATGACGGCCTGCCGATAGCCTTCGGGCAGTTTCGTAATTCCTTCAGATAACAGAATCCGATCCACGATTCCCATTCGTTTTGCTTCCTGAGTGCCCGCGAGGATGTAGGTCGGCAACTCTCCATTCGCACTGGTTAGTTCTCGCCGCCGTGTGCGCTTTCGGAAGTCCATCAGTACGAGATTGACCGTCAAACGGTGGAGCCAGGTTGTGAAGGCTGATTCGCCGCGAAAGCTTCCAACGGTTCGAAACAACCGAATGAAGACGTCCTGAGTTAGGTCTTCAGATTCAGAAGCGTTCTGGGTCATTCGAAGGCATATCGAATAAACTCGTTCGTGATATTTCTGATAGAGCTCGCGAAGGGTTTGTTGCTCACTGTCGGTTAATTGTCGAGTTTCGTCTGACTTACTCATACGGTCCTCCTTCACAAGTCGCGTCCAGGAAGAAGGCTCATGGCAAGAAGCGGGCCAAGCCCGAAAATGATTTCCGCGGTCATGAAGGGGTATGTCGTTACAGTTTTCGGCATCAAGCAGATGGTTCTGCGTCGTTACTTGGTCACGGTATCGCGAAATTCAACACGCGCAGTCGCATTTTCGTGGTCTAAATCGCAGTGTTAAAAATGTCTTTTTAAACCGCAGACGTGAGTTAGAGGCTGGGTGTTTCTATTCCCTGAGCAGCCTCGATGGCTGCCTGACATTCCGCATCGTACTTAGCAGTTGGCATCGCTTTAAGGCGCTCCTCATCAAGAGGCTTGCCGCATCGGACGCACTGGCCGTACGTCCCGTCTTCAATTCGCTGCAAAGCCTCGTCGATGTCCTCGATGAGTTGTGTTTGACGCGTGGCTAGATCAAGAGCGGTTGATCGATTGAGATCCAACTGTGACATCTCGCCTGAATCTTCGACCCCGTCGTCACCTTCAAGCGCAGTCGACTTGTCAGCCCGCAGGTCTTCGGTGGCCTGACGTCGCTGTTCGAGGAGAAGGTTACGAAAGTATTCTAGCTTTTGTTTGTCCATTACTCACTGCTTCACTTTCGCCTGATTTCTCAATGCGGCTCTTCTTAAAAAGGCGCGTCCAGACCACAAGAGTTATTACAAGAATCGGGCCAATACCGATACCTGATTTTGCTCCTCGGATTGTGATGTGTCGAGACTCAAGTATGTCAGGCCACTCAGATCAAGCAATGCTCGATCTCGAATAGATACCAAACGAAGCAGTACCTGTTCGCAAGCGGCGCATCGAGCCACGACTCCGGGACACTGCATATACAAATGAGCCTCCGCAAAGCGCTTTGTTGCACCGCAATGCGCACACTGTCCCTCTGCGGCCGTAACATCCACAGCGAATATTTTGGCCAGTTCTCCACCGGCCGCGTTACCGTCAAGGTAGTCGTAGGCATGTGAACTCATTTTCGATCTCCAGTAGCACCAAAGCGCTCGGTCCTGATCTTATCAGGGCTATGGCCTGAGGCGATCAAGAACGCCGCAGCAGTTTCAACAAACGATGTCGGACCGCAAACGTAGCAAGTCGCCCCGATGTTTGACGGCCAGGTCGCGTTCGCGATCAGAGCCGCGTCAATGCGGCCCGGCGGACGCGGCCAATTCTTCGGAGCGGCTCTCGTGTATGCATAGGTAAGGTTCACAGCCTGGTCGTGACCTAATAGCGCCCGCAGTTCATCGCGGTAGAAAACTGCTGCCGGCTCGCGCACTGAATATAACAATCGAAACGGCGCTGCGCTGCCCGCTGACGCACGCGAACGAATCATCGCCATCAGCGGAACGATTCCCGAACCGCCCGCTATTAGCTGGATCGGCTCAGTTTGCTGGGTGCGCCACACGAACCAGCCACCGATTGGACCTCGCAACTCCAGTTGATCGTCGACTGCGAGTTCCTGGGTGAGATACGGTGAGACTTCGCCGTTAGCCAATCGTTCGACAGTTAGTTCCATGCGCCCTTCAGAGTTCGGCCCAGAGGCGATCGAGTATGACCTAACTGCTGAGTATCCATCCGGGGCCGTCAAACGCACGTCGACGTGCTGGCCCGCGACCTGACCCGGCCAGTCTGCGACTTCAAGAGTGATCGTCCGTGCCGTCGCCGTTTCATCGCCAAGAGCAATGACCTTTCCGACATGCCACATCAGTCACCCCAATTACGCTGCTCCCGCCACGGATCTCCATAATTGTGATAGCCGAGGCGTTCCCAAAAACCAGATTTATCCTGATCCATCAGTGTAATGCCCTGCACCCATTTGGCGCTCTTCCATAAGTAAAGATGCGGGACAAGCAGTCGCGCAGGACCACCATGTTCAGGCGCAAGATCTTCGTGTTCATATCTGAACGCGATCCATGCCTGCTTGTTCAGCAGATCTGCTAGAGGTAGATTTGTTGTGTAACCACCATACGAATGGACGAGGGCATAGGAAGCATCCGTCTTTACTTCTGCAAGCAGTGTATCGAGCGAGACACCTTCCCAGGTGGTGCCAAATTTGGACCATCGTGTGACGCAGTGGATATCAACCGTGAGCGTCTCGGTAGGCAAGTCGCGAAACGACTTCCAATCCCATCGCTGCAACACTTTATCGCCGTCATCTATAGTGAATTCCCACTGGTCTAGAGGCACATGCGGCGTGGGTCCTGCTGACAACACCGGGAAGTCAGGGGTAAGGTACTGCCCTGGCGGCAGCTTTTGATCTCCCGCCGTGCGTCGACCAGAAAAGCCTCTTGAGATGATCGCCATCTGTAATTCTCACTTGCAAACGTAGTCTCGTGCCGTCCGAAGCAGATCAAGATTTCCGATAGAAGGCTAAAGCGAATTTGTCTGCCAGTCATTCAGCACACTATCGCGATATAGGAATGCAAGACAATGGCCAAAAAGTCTGAATGAATGCAAGCCGCTGAAATAGCACTGTCACAGGGTTCTAGTATTCATCTTTCCTCAGCTGAGGTCTCGGGCTGATTTAGTCGTGTCGATATAGTGACACGGAGACGTCTGCTCGACACTCGTTCGACGCATGCTCAATTCGTCCTTCCAATTAAATGTTGGTCTTACGCGGTGCGAATCAGAGTTTCGATACTGGCCCGTCACTTGCGATGTGCTGAGGTATGATGAAAACAACACGACACCTTCGCACGTTGGACCAGAGCTTCTGGATCCGCAACATTAGTCGAGACCTGCTGAAGCGTGGGATACGCAAGCGTTACCTAATTCTAATTCTAATTCTGATGCTCGTTGGTCTGGCTGGCTTCCAGGTAAAACCCCAAAGCAATACCCGTTATCAGGTCAAACCACAAAGCAACAGCAGCTTCAACGGATTTGATCTGGTCGATAAAAACGGGATCATTAGCAAGCCGTCCGATTATCGGGATAAGTATCAGGCTCTGGGAGCGTTTTCGGTGGCTACTGTGAGTGGCGACACCGAGCTGCACTTCACGTACGCATTGCCAGGGACAGCTGAGTACTACCGCAAGAATGGAAAGTTTGCAGATGGAACCGTCCTGGTCAAAGAAGTTTTCGATACCGACCACGGTCAAATGACGACCGGCGAGGTGCATTGGGCTAAAGGGACAAAGGTATGGTTCATCATGGTGAAAGACGAAAAAGGACGCTATCCCGGCAATCCACTGTGGGGCGATGGATGGGGATGGGCGCTATACAAGTCGGATGCACCCGATAAGCAGGTTGCAACTAACTACAAGAAGGACTGCCTGGGTTGTCATGTTCCGGCTAAGTCAACTGACTGGGTATATGTGCAAGGTTACCCGGTCATCAAAGCGAAGTAAGCAGAACACGTAGACGACACTGACAGAAAACACCTCAAGGAGATTCGCAATGAAAAAGTATCTGTTAGCGATGATCGTTGGCCTGGCACTGGCTGCCTCAGCTGTGTACTTCACGGTGGCGAAACCGGCGGCGGCACATGCAGTGGCGTCCCTCAATGCCGACCAGACTCAACAATCAGGCGCGGTTTTCAACCCTGACGGCACAGTGCAGTTGCCGACAGGCTTTCGGAAGTGGGTGTTTGTGGGTGCTCCCCTAACGCCCGAGGGCCTCAATAATGGAAAGTTCAACTGCAACGCGGAAGGAAAGAACTGTACCAAGTCGAACTTCCCCGAATATCACCACGTCTACATCGAGCAGAAAAACGTCGATGTCTATATGAAGACAGGTGACTTTCCAGAAGGAACAGTCATCGTGAAAGAACTGACCCGGGTTCGTGACCCGGAATTTCCAGACGGCTCTCGTAAGGAACCATCCGGACGCGGATATTTCAACGGCGCGTACAACGGCATCGACATGTCAATAAAAGACAGCAAGCGCTTCGCAAAGACGAACGGCTGGGGCTTCTTCACCTTTGGGCATCATCCGATGCCGTATGAAAAGACATCAGCGGAGAGGCCTGCGGCCGAATGCGCGGGATGCCACATCGCCAATGTCGCCTCCACGGACATGACTTACATCCAGTTCTATCCGTTACTTCGTGACAAGGTACCGTATTAGGTAATGGTATTTCTGTCAGCGTGGCTGAGACGGGCAAAAAGTCGAATTCAATTTAAGAGGGAAAAAAAGCAGATGAATATGCCAAAGGAGATGGGTGTGTCGAAAGAGGTCGACGCGAGGGCAAGCTCACGGCTCGGATGGAGCGGCTACCTTACAGGCAAGAACTCGACACGGGGAGGTGACCGATGAAGGCGATTGTGGTGACGGACCAGGCTGCGGGAACGGCCGGGATGAAGCTGGTGGAGCGGCCCGAGCCGCAGGGGGCGATAAACGACGTCGTTGTTCAGGTTCATGCGTCGGGATTCACCGGGAATGAGCTGTCGTGGCCCTCAACCTGGATCGATCGCGTCGGCCGTGACCGGACGCCGTCGATCCCCGGACACGAACTGGCCGGAGTGGTCACCGCTCTCGGCTATGGCACGACGGGGCTGTCGATTGGACAGCGGGTGTTCGGCCTCACGGACTGGTATCGCGACGGCACGCTGGCGGAGTATGTGGCCGTCGAGGCACGC
>DASXQM010000009.1:0-7834 GCA_036507195.1 Pyrinomonadaceae bacterium
GAGGGCGTGTTTTTTCTGGTTATGGAATACGTCGACGGTGAAAGTCTCTATCAACTCTTGCGACGCGAGGGCACGTTAGACATTCAGCGCACGGTAACAATCCTGGGCCAGGTGGTAGCCGGCGTTGAGGCCGCGCATGACGAGGGCATACTTCACCGCGATTTGAAACCCGCTAATATCTTCATCATGCAAAGACTGCGCAGAACCGGGAGCAGTCCGGGGTCCGCAGCAGGGCAGCCTCGCTGGGGCGGTAGCAGCGGCGCCGATGGGTTTGTAAAAGTCGGCGACTTTGGGCTGGCGAAAATAATTCATGCGGATCAGACTGAGTCGACTTCCGCCAGCGGCCCTGAATCGCGCGGCATCATTGGTACGCCCGAGTATATGGCCCCGGAACAAATGCAAATAGGTGTGCAATTGGATGCTCGCGCAGACATCTATGCTTTAGGCGCAATCGCCTATCACATGCTGGGCGGCCGGCCGCCGTTTATCGGAGATCTCGCGCAACTCGTCGCGCAGAAATTAATGCAGTCGCCCCCATCATTGCTGACCTTGCGGTCTGACATTTCGTCCGAAATCGACAAGGTGATTCTGCGGGCACTGGCTCGAGAGGCTGCGGAGCGACCGCAAAGCGCGGGTGAGTGGTTTGACGAACTTGAGACCGCCGCAGGCAAGCGATCTGAAACTCCAAGCCAAAGCGATTCGCGCCTGGTAGTGATGGCACCGCCGGGCTCGGAAGTCTACGTTGATGATGAAAGACGCGGCAGCATAGGACGTTCGGGGAGAGTGATTCTCAACTCAATTCCTCCCGGACAACATGTGCTGCGCGTTGCCCGGGCCGGTGAAGTTGACGACGAGCGTGTAATCGAAGTCAGGCCCGACGGCATAGAGCAGATTATTCAGGCACAGTTTAAGAGCGCGCCGTCAAGCGAGCAGTTGACGCCTTCGCAAGGAGGTAGTCTTGACAGCAGGGCCGGGGGAGCAGCGAACGCGCCGCGCGTCGTGGCGTGCGCGAGTTGCGGGTCGCGGTTCGCCGAAGGAATAAGGTTTTGTGGGCGCTGCGGTGGTACGAGCTTTATGTTCGTCCGTGACGACCCGGAAATCATTCGCGGCATTAGCAGCACCCGCTCGACCGCTGCGCCCGCGACAATCACTTGTCCACGGTGCAAGCAGGAATATCCTTCTGCCATTAGATTCTGTGGTAAATGTGGTATTCCTATCGCCGCGCAGTCATTGGACTGGAGCCAACCGCGTCCGGTTGAAGTGGTTTGCAAGCTGTGCGGCAGCAGTTACTCAGGCGGCACGAAATTCTGTGGTCGTTGTGGTAAGCCCATCAGTGCTTGAGCCGCATCGGGTTTGCCTATAATGTTGCTCATCAGAACCCCGAGCGGTAGCGACCGGCCCTATGCTCGACGAGGAATAAAACATGAGGAATACCCAAGAATTTCAGCACCGTGGGGACCCCCAACCACGCGAATGCACTGTTCAGATAAGTTGAGTGTTTAGCCGGTCGCTACCACCACCCCACGCGGGCTGCCCGCGCGGGGACCCCGGTCCGCTTCCGGTTCTGATTAGAACGAACAAACATGAAAAGCTGCCCCACTTGTAATCGTACCTACACTGATGCGTCCCTCAACTTTTGTCTGGAAGACGGTACGCCGCTGACAGTCAGTACGCCGGGCAGCGCTGCACCGGGCTTTGATCCGAATGCGACCATTCGTTACACGGATGCGCGCGACACGAAGTCGCCGCCGGCCCAGGCCTATCGCCCCACCACTCCGCCGGTATACGAGGTCGCCGACCCCGTCGCGCAGCACGGGTCGCAGTTTGGTCAGCAACAGCGATCCCCGCTGCCGAGCCCCGGGTATCAGAAAAAGAAATCAAATGCTGTCTGGTGGATTCTCGGCGGATTGGCGGTACTGGGAATTATCGCTATTGGGGTGGTCATCATGATCGTGGCATTGACGACCATGCGTTCGAATTCAAACGCCAACTCAAATCGCGCGAACGTCAATTCTCGAGTTAACCGCAACGCAAACGTTAATACTAACGCGAATAGTTCCAATACAAATGTAAACACTAACCTTCCCGTGTCGCTTACCGATGACTTTTCAGAGAAGAAGTGGGGCACCGGCAATTACGCTTTTGGCGACATCTGGTACGCGGATGACCAATACCATATGCGTTCCAAATCAAAGACGTATCTTGTGATGTATGCGCCCTCGGGCGACTACAAGACGGGAAATGCCACGGTCCGCGTGACCGCTCGCAGTGTTGATGGAAGACCGGCGGCGTCAGGCTTCGGCCTTATTGTGCATGGTGAAAAATCAACCAGCGGCCAGCTCGAAGATTACGCGCTGCTTATCTACACCGGCGATGTCAACACCGGCGCTGAACCGAAGTATGAGATTATCAAGCATAAGGGAGGATTGCAGACGGAGCTCGTTCCGTGGGTTACATCAAAAATCATTCGCACCGGCACCAATCCTAACCAACTAGAGGTGCGCACCAAAGGTTCAGAACTGTCGTTCTACATCAATGGGCAATATGTGAATCGAATTAGCGATTCCGAAAACTTCAGGGGCGGCATAGCCGGACTCTACACCAGCGACACTGCCGAAATTGTCTTCGACGACCTCGAGATCAAACGATAGTAGGATCACTGAAAATGAGTCCCCTCTTTGGAGTGCGGTGACCTGTCACCGCTTTGGCCTTCGGCGGCACGGCACCCCAGGCGGGCTGCCCGCGCAGGGACCCGGCTTGACGCCACAGTCTTGACTAGACGCAAGCGAACCAAGGACGCGACAGGTCGCGACCGACCAAAGCGCTGAAGCGGGCACCCCAGCCGGGCAGCCCGGCTGGGGTGCTTGTAAGGTCAGCGCACTCCAAAAAAGAATGCAAGTCAACCTCAGAGTATTGGCCGGTCCTTACAAAGGCCGCGTCTTCAGCTTCACGCAATCGGATACATTCTTAATTGGACGAAGCAATGATGCCCACCTGTGTCTGACCGACGACAAGTTTTTCTCACGTCATCATTGTCTGCTGGAAATTACTCCGCCTCACTGCTTTCTGCGCGACCTGGGTTCAACCAACGGCACTTTTGTAAACGGCCAGAGAGTCAGCGAAGTGTTTCTCCAAAACGGCGCGCAAATCCAGGGCGGTGAAACCGTATTGCTGGTTGAAGTGAGCACGGGTGAAACTAACCTCAACGCCGGCGTTTCACAAACTGAACAGCCAATCAAGCCGATGATTGTTACGGTCGCCTGTTTGAATTGCGGCCGGCGCGAAGAAGCTCAGGCGACTTCTGCCGAGGAGCGCTTAACTTTTCTCTGCGAGGATTGTCGCATTGAGTTAAAAAACACGCCGCAACCGATTCCTGGCTACGACATGGTTAGAGTTCTGGGGCGCGGCGGTATGGGTTGCGTGATGCTGGGTCGGAACCAGACGACGGGCGGCGCTGTCGCGATCAAGACGCTACTGCCGGAATTTGCCGTCAGTGACAAACACATGCGCCGCTTCCTGCGAGAGATGGACGTGGCGGCTGCGCTGAAGCATCCCAGCATTGTGGAGTTCATCGATCGCGGCGTACACAACGGTGTCGTTTATCTGGTCACTGAATTCGTCGATGGCGCTGATGCTGCGAAACTCGCCGACGCTCGCGGCGGTCGGCTGCCGCAGCAGGAAACACTGGCGATTATTTCTCAGGCACTCGATGGGCTGTCTTACGCACACGCGCAAGGTTACATTCACCGCGACATTAAAGATCAGAATATTCTGGTCAAAGGAACGTTTCCCAATCTGTCGGCGAAGTTGGCAGACTTTGGACTCGCGAAGAGCTTTACGCAATCCGGCATGAGCGGAGTTACGGTAGCCGGAGAAATGGCGGGCACACTCGCCTACATGCCGCCCGAACAACTCAAAAACTTTCGTGACGTGAAGCCGCAGTCAGATATCTACGCCCTCGGCATGACTGCATACAGTTTATTGACAGGCCAACTCGCATTGAATATCGGCAGGAAGACCGGGATGGCTGAAACTATCAAAGCGATCTTTGAAGAACCAATGATTCCACTGCACCAGCGCGCGCCCCATCTGCCGGAAGCTGTTTGCGAGATCATCGATCGCGCCCTCGTCAAAGATCCTGCCGAGCGTTGGCAGTCCGCCAGGGCTATGCGCACCGCGCTACAGCACGCCGCTTGATTGAAAAGACCTTGTTAAAAAACAGTGCGGAATCACACCGCTGGGGTCGGGCGAGACCGGCGACTTTGCTCGTATATCGCGTTTTGCCCCAGACCTTCAGGGGTTCTACTCAGGGGTTTCTACTCTATTGACAGACGAAAACAGACTAGTTATAAGCCTAACCGGCTTTTCCTTTACAAGAGTCTCAAGTCCAGATTATTCCTCTCATGGCTCAAGATCGCACCTTTCGCTATTATCTTTATTATGCATTCCTGGTGGCGGAATGGACCGCAGGACTCAGTGTGGTGTTATTGACACTGCTGGTCAGTCAAGACGCTGGAAACTATCAAACGTGGCCGTTACCGACGCTCATTGGATGGACTCACAACCATAAGGTTCTAATCTTTGTTATCTCTGCCATTGCTGTCGTGGCAAAGTTCGTTCGAGCACGTATCGGTCCTCCCTGGGCTTGGAAAGCCATTAAAGAATTGCTTGACACTTGGCATTCCAAGATTTTTGCCGGGATACCGAACGCATCAGCCGACGAACACCGTATTACAGTCTTCAAGCGGGTCCATAGATGGCGGCCGATCCGCAGTTGGCGTGAACTCGAGATTAGAACCGGAAGATCGGATTGGTGGCGCTATAGCCAATGGCCAGTGGGTTGGTTTAAGCCGCTGGCGCGTTCGCAGCATGTCAGTCAACGAAACATCACATGGTTCCCTTGTTTTGACGCAGCGCGGATTGGAGAAGGTTTTATTGGACTGGTTTGGAGAACGAGCGGTACTTTACGCATACCGATACCTCCTGAAAACCTGCCAGACCTGAACCCACCACCGCCCAATAAACCCTCGGATGCGAATTATGTGGATTATGCAAAGGGAACCAGAGTTACTGAAGCGTGGTTGCGAACAAGGGGTGCGAAAACCTATGCGCGGACGCTCTGCGGCACTAAGATCGAAATAAAGGGAACGAAATGGGGCGTGATCGTAATCGACAGTAGAAGCACGGCTCTAACCGTAATGGACGACCAGGTAGAATTTGCAGCAGCGGCTCTTGGCAAATTCATCGAAAGAGCCTAGCATAGAAAACGGAGGCTCTTATCAATGTCCGAGTGGGTCAACATCAACATCGATACCGAAGGTCTAAGGGAGGAAAGGGAGTTGGAAGACGGCGTGAGAGTCATAGTTTCACCGTCGCCTTACGACGTTCCGGGAGCGATCAAGGCCGAGTTTGACCGTTCCAAAGGGCAACTACGAATTCTCTTCCGGTATATTGGTACCGAGCCAGTAAAGCGTCAATCTGGTCAGGCTGGTGTTTTGTTTGGTATGGGCAAAAACAGTGGTCGCCTATATGAGATTGACGTTAAGATCGATGAAGCAGACATGAGGGAGCTCACGGCAAATGAGTTGACGGCACGGATTTCCCACGAAATCGATCACGTGCCGAAGGTATCAAGTTACGGTGAAAGGAAAGAGAATTATCGACTCGCCAAGCAGGCTCTGGAAATCGCTGAGATTCCCATCTCATCAGCTCTGGGCTTGGTTCCCCTGCACAAACTAGCTTAGACCACCGGTTTCCTTGCCTTAATGTGACTCGTTAACACAAAATTCTTGTTTTGAGGACATCTAGATTGCATAATATCTCTCCTTCACCGGCCCAGAGCCGGTGAAACAGTCTAGAGGCGGGACACGCCCCTCGCTTCAGGTTCGACAAATTTGAGTTTGCCGAACGTTACCCCGGAGACACTCGCAATGAGATCCATCTGGAAAGGCCACATAAGGTTTCTGTTGGTAGCTATTCCTGTCCGTATCTACAACGCCATTGAGACGGCTGAGAAGATTCAGTTTAATCAGCTTCACCGCGAAGATTATGGACCCATTGGCTACGATAAGCGCTGCAAGAAATGCGGCCAGGTTGTCTCTAATGACCAGATAACCAAGGGCTATCAATATGAGCCGGAGCGTTATGCAATCGTCGAGCCGGAAGACATTGCCAAGGTCAAAATTAAGACTACCAGGGCCGTTGACATCATCGGGTTCGTCGATAGCTCCGAGATTCCCACAACCTTCTACGACGCTCCTTACTATGCTGGACCAGACGGCCCGGTCTCGGAAAAACCTTACGCATTGTTGCGCGAAGTGATGAAGCAAACCGGCAAGATCGGTATCGGCAAAGTTGTTCTCAGAGATCGCGAAGACCTGGTCGCTCTCTTCCCGCATGAGAATGGGTTGGTCATGCAGAAGCTTCACTACCCAAATGAGATCCGCAGCATGAACGATGTGCCTGAGCTCGAGGGCGCTACTAAGCTCGACAAGAATGAGTTGAAGCTGGCGACTACGCTGGTCGAGCAGATGGTCACCACCCTATCGGAGATTGATATGGTGGACCAGTATAACCAGGCTCTCAGGAAGCTGATTGACTCAAAGATCAAAGGTAAGAAGGTCGTTGAATTTGAGGTTGAAGAGCTCCCCAGACTTGATATCATGAGCGCGCTGAAGAAGAGCCTGCAGCAGTCGAGCCGCAAACCGATGGTGAAGGCGATGACTCCGGCGGCAAAAAAGAAATCGCTTACGCTGGTGAAGCCCGCGGCTAAACCAAAGGCCGTCAAGAGACGCAAGGCCTCTTAAGTTGCCTTTGTAACGCAAATTAACAGTTTGCTTTACGCGTTATAGATGAAAGAAAACAGCAATAAGGTTTTGTCCTTCCCCTCACGTGTTCCCGCGAAGGCTGACTATCAGCGCGTTAAATCAAACTATTCCATTCGCGAAATCAAACAGCTCTTCGGGTTGAGCGAGCGCACAATCCGCCGCTGGACTGAACAGGGCATCATTCAGGCCGCGCCGGCGGCTGAAGCCAACGATTACATCTATAACTTCCAGGCGCTGACACAGTTTAGGCGTGTTCGCGAATTGCGCGCGCAAGGTCAAAGCATTCGTCAGATTGAGGCCGAGCTTCAAGGACAGTTAAACCTTTTCCGGGGTGTTGAGACTGGAAAGCTTTCGCGCCTGTTGACTCCCTTTGAAGAAGCGCTGTTGCTCCATGAGCAAGGCGATCCGAAAGCTGCTGAATCATACCTTGAGGCAATCAGCGAAGGCGACAATGTCGCGGAAGCTCATTGCAATCTCGGGATCATCAATAAGGACTTGGGCGACATTGGCAAAGCGCTGGATAACTTCACGCTGTCGCTCAAGCACGAGCCGCGGCACGTTGAGGCGCATTACAACCTGGGCAATCTTTACTTCGATGCCGGCGAACTTCCTCTGGCGCGTCTTCATTACGAAGCCGCTGCGCAAATCGAGCCGGGCTTTTCCCTGGTTTACTTTAACCTTGCCCTCGTCCATTACAAGCTCAGCGATCTCGCTGGCGCCCTCAAAGCCCTTGAGACATACAAGCAACTGCGCCAGCCTGATGACGAGGAGATCGACGCCGTCAATCAGCTACTCAAGGCCATGCAGGAACCGCGCCACCCAATTCGGTAGCGCCGAGAACCCATTTACTATTTACTTTTACCTTTGGGGAATTGGTGGTGGGCAGTCAGGTCTCACCCGCAACCGCCCACCTGCTCGTAGTTGGATCGCAAGAAAGGGAACGATCCTCGATACGTAGGTACTTACTATCAAAGCGACAATCATCACGGGATTCCAGAGATCAGAGG
>DASXQM010000010.1:0-3366 GCA_036507195.1 Pyrinomonadaceae bacterium
GCCGGATGATATAATCGCGCTTCCTAAAACTGTGCATGCTGATCCGACATGGATCAGATGTTTTGGGATAGCGCTTCACGCAATCATCATTAAACAGACCCACGCTTGCTGCCAATGTGATGAACGCTTCGGCGCCGATTAAATACTCGTGCGAAAGACGATGGATCCAATCGCAGTGCAAGCAGTCGAACTTTTCTGACTGCCGGTCGATGAGCTGAGAAGGTGCGGCATGGGCTTCCACGATCAGCAGCCGCGAGTCGTGGACACTGTGCGCCAGCGCTCGCAAGTGCCGTTGCCAACAGCTCAGCACCGTCACCGCGTCCACTAACCGGCCCTCTTGATCCACATAATAGACTGGCTGATCGGCCGCAAGAACGGTAAGTGCTGCGCTAACTGGTTGTTTCGCGTCAACTGTGATGAGGTGATCTATGAGGATGCGAAGATGCAGCGCTTCTTGTTCGGCCGTTACACCGGCCTGCTCAAGGGCCAGCCTAAGCTTATCTGGCTCATTAACGTCACCAAACAACGTGTGATGCTGAAGCCCTGCTAGCGTTTTTGCCGCGTCTTTCAAGACCTGCCAATTGTTGTCCACACCGACTAGGCGAACGGGCATATGGGCCAAGTGTCGGCCGCGCGCGGTTCGGCTACCGATGATCCGGGCAATCTCGTCGAGTACAGCACCGTCACCGCAATGGACGTGGATAATGGCCTGAGGCTGTTGTTTCGATGGTTCCCGATTGAAAATCTCAACAATTTCCCGCTGCAGGTCCTCGACAAATACTTCTTGGCCGAGGTTCTTCCGGCGGAGCGAGTGTGAAGTGACTACCGACTTTTCGCTGCAGCGTTCATTGAACACGTGCGCGGGGTCACCGAATAACAGCTCACCGATGGCATGGAGCACGGGTCTATAGGACACCGCAACATTGAATGCCAGGCACTGCAGCAGTGCCTTGCCGGAAGGTGTCAGTTCGGCCTTATCGACAGTAAGCCAGCCTTGCTGGATGAACAACTCAATGATCGTTTGAGATAGGCGCGGATCTAATCGATCGAGGTTCTCGCAACAATCCTCTGCGTCCGTCCCACGCAAGGCCACAGCCAGCGGGACGATAATGGAGCCCCGTGCCGGATCTGGCGAAGCGGATTCGCCGACTTCTGAACGAAGAAAGACCTGCTCAATCTTCTCGCTCAACGTACGCGCGTGCGACTTCTGCCTGATCAACTGCTCCGGCTCCATGGCATAGAGCTCGGTGAGACCTCGCTCAGGATAACGGTCTACCTTACTGGTCAGACGGTAGGCGTCATCGCTGTTCTTCTCGAGCCAGCCCAGCGACTCCAACGCTTCGAGAGCGACCGTAAAATAGCCCGCATTCGCCTTGAGCTCCCTGATCAACCCTGTGCGCTCACGGAATTCTCTGATATCGAGCAGCTCGAATAGCCCACGTCGCTGGCAGGCTTCGACGATCGGAGTGGCCATGTAGCCATAACAATAAACGCTCGCCAGGTCTAACATTATCCAACCCGCAAAATGATCGTCTCTCGCTTGCTAGGGCGACGGAATTTTGTCAGATCCTCTTTCGGCAAATCGCGGCGCACATCTGCCCTCCCCAGGGCCCACAATCCATGCCGCTGCGTCAGCTCGGATGACATGCAGCCATCAGGGTTGCTAACTTCCCTTTATGAAATCGAACTTCGCGTCGCGATATTTCTCTCTATTCAGAAAACCTTGCAGGTTCGGGAGTATAAGAAGCATGAACCTGGGCGTCCCCACATTGAGGAAGAGATCCGGCACGAATCCGCCCTGATTCATGTTTATCACGTACTCGATGTCGACTTGGCCATTTTCTAGCGGCGTGAGTCGCCACGTATTGTTCATGTCCGTCACACGGAAGCAGCAGTCATGTGGAGGAGTTTTGTCAGGAGCCGCGGCGACCCACATCAGAACTTCTTTGGTCTGCTGGTTTTGAGACACCTGCACCCTGGTCACGAATTCTCGCGTCTGAAAAGGGAAAGGGAGACTGTATCGAAAAGACCAATACTGAAGCTGATCGTCCACTCGCTCTATGACCTTCAAGTCATGACAACCAACATCGGGGCAAATCTCGGGATCCTGCATGAATTTGATGATGCTCGCTAGGGTCGAGCGGACTCGCACAATGCCCTTAAATTGTTTCAGATCCAAACCTGGGGCCTTCAAGGAATAGATTTTAACTCCCTTCACTTCCTGAACGAATTCCCACTGATTAGAGCCTGAAAACCTCCAGATCAAACGTGCGACAAAAAATAGCGCCGCGAGAGAGACGCCCACAAGCACCAGAACCTTCAAGACCTGTTTGACCAACCTTTTGGGTTTAGCTACAAAGGCTTCAGTTTGCATACTTTCCTCTAGGTTGGATTCCTCAGCCTTTACCGATCGGGTTCGTCAAAGAGTCTGCGACAAATGCCTGGCGAGATACTTTCCGAGACAAATTAGCGTCAGCGTCGGCGATAGCTTGACATTGTCTGGAATCACGGAGCCGTCGCAGACGTGCAGATTGCTGTATTCCGTTTGCAGGCTCTCATCTACATGCTCTTTGATTCGAATTGAGCCGCCCATATTCGCCGCGGTGGAACGTGATTTGAACATACGCTTGCCGCCGGCGTTCTGTATGATTCGCCGAGCCATCTGTTCGCCTTTCTCCAACTTCTTGAGATCCTCTTGCGTCAATTCCTTGTAGTAGCAGCCGTCCTCCTTAAGTTCTCCGCCTAAACCGTCCTTGACCATCACCCCGACGCCTATGCTTTTCGAGTGACGCAACGCGCGGACAAATCGACGGTTACCAAGCATGAACATTCGGTAGAAGGTGCGGGCGAAATTCGCGTCGCCCAAAGCAATGTCGTCCTCTAGTTCCGCCCCCATGCTTGCAACAAAGTTCTCTCCCGCCTTCAGCCCGGATATCGTGCCGAACACCGCAAAACCAGGGTGGCAATAGAACCCACGATTTGCGGCGTTCTTCATCCCGCTGTCCCGAAGAATGATCGGCGAAGCTGCCGCGCCTGCGGCGAGAATGATCCGTGTTCCAAAGGCCCGACACACGTCACGGTGCTTTCTCCATTTGTGGCGCGTGTACTCCACTCCGATAGCCCTGTTTCTTTCAACGAGGACTTTGAGAACACGAGCTCGATTTATTAATGTCGCGCCCTCCTCGACCGCCTCATGCAGATAGCTTCTCGCGGTCCATTTTGCCTCGTAGGTATAACCGGAAGCGCACTTAGACAGATCAATCAACATCGTCTTTTTTTTCCAGGGGTACCCCAATTCCAGTGCACTGTCTCGCACTCTTATGGCCTGAACTCCCAAAAGCTCATCGGGCAATACCGCGAGTGGCA
>DASXQM010000011.1:0-18365 GCA_036507195.1 Pyrinomonadaceae bacterium
ATTGTCCGCTTGTTTTTTCCGTGAGTTTCGCCAGACCAAAGTCCAGTACCTTAACTACTCCGTCACGCCGTCGCACCATGATGTTTTCCGGCTTAATATCCCGGTGGACAATCTTGGCCTCGTGCGCGGCGTCGAGGGCCGCGACCACTTGAGTGCTTATCTCGATCATTTCCGGCAACTTAGGTTGCCTGTCGCGGAGGTGTTCGCGCAGCGTTGCGCCGTCGACATATTCGCAGGCAATGAAGTGCAGTGAATCAATGTCCCCAAACTCAAAGATAGTCAGGATATTTGGCTGGTTGAGGGACGAAGCTAGTTTTGCCTCTTGTTTGAAGCGCTGCATCCGCCGTTTGTCAGAGGCGACATCCGCAGGCAGGATCTTCAGAGCTACAGTGCGATCGAGTCGCGTGTCCTCTGCCAGATAGACCTCACCCATTCCGCCCGCCCCAAGCAGCTTGAGAATGCGGTAGTGACTTACCTGCTGCCCTTTTTCTAATCGGTCCTTTCTAACTTCTGCTTCGCTGTCTTCCGGGACCAGCAAGGGTGCGACTTCTGCTACCGCCGGGGACTCTATAAAATTCTCGTTATTCGCTTGGTGATGGGACTCAATCAGCAGTTCAACTTCGCGGCGCAGCGACTCGTCAGCGCCACACTGGGCCGCGATGTAAGCGACGCGCTCCTGGGGTTGCAGCGCGAGCGCAGATTTGAATATGCCGCTAATCTGCTGCCATCGTTCAGGCTGCATCAAGCTACACTCCCGCTCAATTCCTGGTAGAGCCAGGCTCTCGCCATATTCCAGTCGCGCGTCACGGTATTTTCCGAAATCTTCAAAACACCGGCAATCTCGTCATTGTTCAGACCGCCAAAGTATCGCAGCTCGACTACCTGGCTACGTCGCGGATCCATCTCAGCCAGGCGGTTCAATGCCTCGTCAAGCAACAGCAAATCCGACGCACGCTCGCCCGCAATAAGGGCGGTTTCATCGAGGGAAACTTTCTGAACCCCGCCGCCACGTTTTGCGTAAGCGTGGAGCCGCGCATGGTCGATCAGAATGCGCCGCATGATCTTCGCGGAGATGGCAAAGAAGTGCGCGCGATTCTCCCAATGGACATGTTTTTGATCTACCAGGCGAACGTAAGCCTCGTTGATCAGGGCCGTGGTCTGCAGCGTGTGCCCCTTTCGCTCCCGGTTCATATATCGCCTCGCCATCCTATGAAGTTCGTCGTAGACCAGGGGATACAACTTGTCGAGCGCAGTTTGATTTCCGTTGCTCCATTCAGCAAGCAACTGCGTGATCTCGTGCGGTGAATGGGACGGATCTTTCATCGGCTAAGCTCTGGGAAGCGCGATTCTGGGTCGCACACGGCGGGCCAAGTGTAACACCATAAAAGGCGCCGCCAACACCAATACTCAAAGAGGAGGAAGCTTTTGAGTTTGAACCGTGCCCGTGCTGACAACGTGCGGTCCGATGAGGTGAGTACCGGCTACCTCCAGCCCAGGGTTGCAGCAACCCCGGGCTGAAATTGGCGAACGCTTTCAGCGTTATTCGTCGCACTTTGAATTTTTCACACAGTCTCGGTAGCGGGTGGGCCTTGGGTATTGCCAATTGCCAATTGTTTGTGCTTTGTCACCTGCTATACTCCTTCGTCGAATTTCCTGGAGGTGACTGACCATGACAGTAAAAAATGTTCGCGCGTTGAATTTGATGCTACTGCTCCTGTCGGTGGGCGCTCTGTTGGCGTTCACTGAATCGGCGGTGGCTCAGACACCACAACAGACTCCAACGCTTCCCAGCGAGAGGCCAGACCAGCTGGTGCCGACGTATGACGGCTTTGACTACGTCAGGCGCGAAGTGATGATCCCAATGCGCGACGGAGTTAAGTTGCACACGGTTGTCCTGGTCCCCAAAGGTGCTAAAGGCGCCCCAATACTCCTGACCCGCACGCCGTACAACGCGACGGAACTGACGACGCATGCCCAAAGTTCCCATCTTGGCCCAAGCCTGTATGGTTATGACAATGCAACCGAGGTGATCGTGGAGGGCGGCTACATTCGCGTGGTCCAGGACATCCGCGGCAAGTATGGTTCCGAAGGCGATTACGTAATGAACCGGCCCTTGCATGGACCACAAAATCCAACGCCGGTGGATCATGCTACCGACACTTATGACACGATTGATTGGTTAGTAAAAAACATCCCGGAGAGCAACGGCAAGGTTGGCATCCTCGGTATTTCCTACGACGGCTTCTTGCCTCTGATGGCGCTCGTCAATCCCCATCCGGCGCTCAAAGTGTCGGTACCGATGAACCCCATGGTCGATGGCTGGCGGGGCGATGACTGGTTTCACAACGGCGCCTTCCGACAGCAGGGCATGAGCTACATCTATGACCAGGAGGCGACGCGCGCAAACGACGCCAAGTGGTGGACGAGCCACTTTGACGACTACGACATGTTTATGGAGGCAGGATCTGCGGGCGAGCTGGGGCGCCGCCGCGGCCTCGAACAAGTCGGCTTCTGGCGCAAGCTCCTCGCCCATCCGAGCTATGACGCCTTCTGGCAAGATCAGGCAGTGGACCAGATCCTCGCCGCCCAACCGCTTAAGGTTCCAGTGATGCTGGTGCACAGCCTCTGGGATCAGGAAGACATTTACGGCGACATCGCGGTTTACAAAGCGATCAAACCGAAGGACACGAACAACGATAAAGTGTTCCTGGTGATGGGTCCATGGCATCACGGCCAGGAGATCAGGGAAGGCAGCGCGCTCGGCGCAATCAAATTCAACAGCGATACGGCGCTCACCTTTCGTCAGGAAATTCTGGGGCCGTTTCTCGACCACTATCTGAAGGACGCGCCGAGAGCCGATATCGCCCCGGTCATGGCGTTTGAAACAGGAACGAACAAATGGACGCGACTGCCCGCCTGGCCTGCCGGTTGTGCGACGGGCTGCACCGTGAAACCGACTCCGCTCTATCTTAACGAAGGGCTAAAAGCAGAGTTCGCTGCGCCAAAGTCGTCCGACTCCCACTATGAGGAATACATTTCCGATCCCGCCAAGCCTGTCCCTTATCGTGGGCGACCCATCGACGGCACAAGCTGGTCTCGCTGGCTGGTAGACGATCAACGCGAAGCATCGGGCCGGCCGGATGTCGCCGTATTCGTCTCCGATCTCCTGGCCGCACCGGTGAAGATCAGCGGCGAGCCAATCGCCAACTTGATCGCTTCCACCAGCGGCACCGACTCCGATTGGGTAGTGAAGGTTATCGACCTTTATCCCGATGAGGTTGCAGGTCAGCCAAACATGGGTGGTTATCAGTTGATGATTTCTGCTGACATCTTCCGCGGCCGTTATCGTGAAAGCCTTGAAGTCGCCAAACCAATCGCTGCCAATACGCCGCTGCTCTACCGGTTTGCGTTACCGACCGCCAACCATGTCTTTTTGGCGGGGCACCGGATCATGGTCCAAATTCAATCGAGCTGGTTTCCGCTTTACGACCGTAATCCGCAAACTTTCGTGCCGAACATCTTCTGGGCCAAGCCGGCTGATTACCGCAAAGCAACGCAAAGGCTCTATCACGCGCCCGGCGATCCCAAACTGCAGAGCTACATCGAACTGCCGCTTGTCACGGCATCTTGATAAAACTGGCAATGAAGGGCAGAGGCCAGCAGTTTAGAGTACAAGCTTTAGCTTGCGAGTTGAAATGCACAACCTGAAGGTTGAACTTCTTGAATGGTGTTCAGCGATTTGAGAAGCGACAGCGAGCTGGACGCACCTGAGAACATGACTGATTCAAGTAATACATCTACTGAGGCTGCCCAGGCGATCCTGCAGATTGAACGTGACATTATGGGCGCGATCAAGAATAAGGATGCCGCAACGCTGGAACCCATGCTGGGGAATGATTTCATCTATCGAACACACTTCGGCGCGGAAGCTGATAAGGCGAAGTTTTTAAAAAGCATCGCGTCTTTTCCGATAGAGATCCTTGCAATCCGCGGTGAAGAACTGAAGGTGAATGTGTATGGTGAGACCGCAGTCCTAACCGGAGTGCAGCTCGCGGAAGCTCGAGCGCCCGAAGGAAAAGCAGAGGAAAGCGCAGTCGCCTTTGCCGATGTCTTCGTCCGCCGTGAGGGGCGCTGGTTAATGGTTCTGGCTTACGGGGTTGAATTGCCATCCGAGGCGGGTATTGATGCAGCCTGAAGCTCGAAATTCAGAGTTCAAGCTTTAGCTTGCCGCTCGGGAATCAGCACACTGAAGTTTGAACTCTGAACTGCTTGAACTTTAAACAGCATCAGTTTTGTTTACGCCTTCGGCGTAAGAGGTCGAGTTTCACACAGGCTATGCCGCGTCCGGTTCTGTAAAGAGCGCTCTCTAGCTCGCTAATTCGCAAACCAGCACTTCCAGTTGCAGTCGCGCGCCTTTTCCGCCGCCACCTCCGAGCGACGACTTGATGGCGAGATCGGCGGCCGCTATAAGTTGAATGCCGCGAGCTATTTTTGTGGCATCGCTCCGCTGCAAGGTGTTCATAAAAGCATCGCGCTTCGCGGGCGGACCATACACCAGTCGATTAACTTCGTCTCGTGTGCCGCGTTTGAGCAGCTCTTTGGCGAGCGCCAGCCGGTGATAGTTACTGGCAATTAACCCCAGCAACATTACCGGCTGCACGTCGTCTTGCAGCAAGCGATGCAGTGCTTCAAGCGCTCGACGGCGATCGCCCGCAACGAGATGATCTCCCAGATCGAAATTTGACAGCTCGCGCGAGCGACTGATTAGCTGGTCAACCAGCTCCATCGTGATCTGCCGCGTCTCAATGGCGGCTGCCGCCAATTTGTCCAACTCGGAATGGAGGGTCTGCAGGTTGGTTCCCACGAGGCTAACGATTGCAGATAGAACCCGCTCGTCAGCCATGGTCTTTAGCTCCTTGAGGCGCGCTCGAGCCCAGGCTTTTGCCTCCGCGTCTTTCACGGCTGGAAACTCGACTACAGCACAATTCGCCAGCAACGCTTTCGTCAGCTTCTTGCGCTTATCAAGATCGTCGGCCACAAAAAGCATTACCGTCGAGTCCACCGGCCGGCTCAAATAGCGAATGATAATTTCTTCATCAGTCTCACGCAGCTTCGCAAAGTCTCTGATTCTGACAACCCGGCGCTCAGACATCATGGGGAGTTGCTCCGCAGCGGCGATAGCTGCCAGGGCTGAGTCGGTCAGCAGGCTGAAGGAGGATTCGTTGAATTCGCGCAACAAGGTGCCGCTGAGCGCGGCATCGGTAAGATCTCGGGCAGCAGAGTCGCGCAGATAGCTTTCAAAGCCAACCAGTAAATAGAGAGGTTGTAGACGGCCGGCTTTAAGCGAGCGATCAAGTTCCGGGCGTGAAAGTAACGTCATTTCGGGATCTGAATCGCATTGGTCAAGGTGGAAACAATGCTCTCGGCAAAGTTGCGGGCCATGCGCTGCACAGCCGGGTCTTCTTCGTTGAAGAAGTTACGCGGGTCGTTGGCGAATTCGTACTCGCCACGAAAGACGAAGTTTTGATTGTCGTAAAGCACGCGATTCTCAGTTTGGTCCCGCACCGTCACGGCGGCTTCGACAGTTACCTCAAAAATTCGCGCGCGCCCCTTATCATCAAGCAATACACCGCTATAGCTAAAGCTCTTAATGACGCCCTCGATGACTGCGTCGGCTCCTTCGCGTTGGCCCTGCACCCGCAGGCCGCGGCCACGATGAATCAGTTCGTTAACTACGGCCTCAGTGAAGCGCGATTCGATCTTGTACCGCAGCGCATTGTTCTGAAATGCCGGCACAGCAACCGTCTTGATGCGAGCGGGAAGTTGGTTTTTTGTGACCGGCTTGTAGCATTCAGCAAAGCCGGAAAGAAACAACAGCACTAACAGAAAGGCTGATAGCCGCAAAACTTTTCGCATTGAAAGCTCTCAATTTCGAACCGGAATATTACTTGTAAGTAGCTGTTGGATTCTCTCTCACCATCTACGCTTAAGCAAGTTCGGCCGTTCTCTGCAGAAGGACAGAGCAGAGACCCGCCGGAACATTAGTGCAGCCACGCAACACGAGCGAATCCTTTACAGAACAGGGAGCGGTAGCGACCTGATCCTACAGTCAACTCGTCCGTAGCCTTCGGCAGCCGAATCGTGAATCAAGGTTGAGTGTCGGATCAGGTCGCTACCGCTCCCTGTTCTGTAACAGTGATCTCTGATCCTAGAAGGATTGACGCACAATGCTATTTTGGAATATTGTCCTCAGCACCTTCGACTCAGGGAAGACTCAGAACTCTTTGTCAGTTTGATCAGCTTGGCCCGCACCCGCTGGTTGAATACCGCGAGACACTCAACGACAGAAACACTCAACTGACACGAACACTCACTTTGCAAAGGAGAGCTTATATGCCAAAGGGGAAGCGGATAAAACCAACCTCGCAAAAGACCGGGCGTTCCAGGCCGAAGGCTCCGCGAACTCGGGTTGAAGAACCGTCGGAACAGGCGGAAGTCATGTTGGTCCCGGGTCCACCAAAAAAGCGGAAGCTGCCAACCATCCGTCTTTCAAGTCATAAGGCTCGCAGCCGTTGGTTTCAAACGCGCACCACCTGGCCTGTCAGAGAAGCGCCAGTGAATAGATTGGTTCGTGAGCGCGCGCGCGCCGAGAAATCGCTCGCAACTCCCTCAACCGTCGCGGCGGAATGGGAGTGTGTGGGTCCCACTAACATTGGGGGAAGGATCACGAGCCTTGACTGCCATCCCACTCATCCGGAACGCATTTGGGCCGGGTCGGCTGGCGGCGGCATATGGTTGAGCAAGGACGCGGCCCAGACGTGGCAATCCTGTTGGAACGATCAGGACATCCTGAACATCGGTTCGATAGCCATCGATGTAAACGCTCCCGACACGATCTATTGCGGCACGGGTGAGGCCAATCTTTCTCTCGATTCCTATCCGGGAGTCGGCCTCTACAAGAGCACGGACGCTGGTCGCACCTGGCAGTTGATCGCCTCAGTGGAACGAGCCAGAATACCGCCCCACCTGGGTGTGATCGCGATAGATCCTTTCAGCCCAAATCACCTGCTGCTTGGCGGCGTGGGTTATGCCGAGGTCAGCCAGGGAAATGACCTGGGTGGTTTGTATATTTCGTGGGACGCCGGAGTCACCTGGGATCGGGAGACCTTCGTCTCTACGGAAAACTACTGGTGCCATTCCGTCGTCTTTCATCCGAAGAAGAAGGGCACCATCTTCGCTACCTTTACCGAGCAGGGTGCGCGCAGCGGAATCTGGCGATCAACCGATGGTGGAAAAAACTGGGAGCACCTGACGAGTGGTCTGCCAGACCCCGCGCGCTTTGGACGAACGAGTCTGGCCATCAGTCGCTCCCATCCCCAGGTGCTATTCGCTTTTGCCAAGGATGAAGCAAGTGGAAACAAAGATCTGCTCCTCGGGGTCTTTCGCAGCGCAAATGGCGGCGACAGCTGGAAGTCGGTAAGTGGAAACCATTTTGCCGACGAGGCGCAGATCTCCTACGGCAATAGCATCGTCATTCATCCGACTGATCCGGATTGTGTTATTTGTGGTGGGGTGGATTTGCACCGTACCAGAAACGGCGGCAAGACCTGGCGAAAAATAACAGACACTTATCTTGAACGTACCGACCCTAAGTATGCTCATGCGGATCACCACGCCCTCTTGATGCCGCCTGCCGTTCCGGGGCGCATCTATGATGGCAATGATGGCGGCCTGGACGTTAGCGATAATTCAGGTGACAGCTGGAACAATCGCAGCAACGGGCTGGCAGTGACGATGTTCTACGACCTGGATGTGGCGCAGAGCACTGGCCTGGTATTCGGTGGCGGCGCGCAGGACAATGGCACCGTCGTGACTAACATAGGCGTGTCCAGCAGTTTCTTCGAGCTGCTGGGCGGCGACGGTGGCTGGCTCGTCTTTGACCCGCTTGATGCCCGCCACATTTATGCTTCTTACCAGCAGTTCCAGATTTATCGGTTCCGCGGCGGCAAGGCGATTAAGGTATCGCCGCCTGCATCGGACGCGGAGCAGGAGTCAGTGTGGATGTGCTTCATCACCATGGACCCCTCAAACTCGAATACGGTGTTCACCGGTTCGTATCGCGTCTGGCGAACCAAGAACGATGGCGAAAACTGGCATGTAGTTTCGCCTTCGCTCGATGGTAGTTCCATCTCGGCAATAGAGGTGGCGCCCGCGAATCCCAAACGAGTTTATGTGGGAACTGAGAATGGCGGATTCTTTCGCAGCCTCAATGGCGGCGACACCTGGAGCCCTAATCTTTCAAGTTCCATATTGCCGGGCCATACCATTACGCGCCTCGAAAGCCATCCGCGCGATGCCAATCTTCTCTATGCGACGGTGGCAAACTTTGGGCACGGGCATGTTTTCCAGTCCAGAGATGGCGGGATAACCTGGGAAAACGTGGATAAGGGCCAGCTACCAGACGTCCCGCATCACGTGGCACTAATTCGCGAAGATGAACGGGACAAGGTCTACGTTGGCAACGACGCTGGAGTTTTTGTGCTCGATACTATGACGGGCACGTGGATGAATCTGACCAAAAAACTACCGAATGCGATGGTGGTTGATTTGGTTTATCATGAAAAGGACGGAACGCTACACGCGGCCACCTACGGCCGTAGCATCTGGCGGCTGAAACTCAAATAGATGGTAGGACAGACATTCCTGTCTGTCGTTGTTTGGCTTAAAGAGCGATCGGATCAAAGTCTTAGAGAGGCGAAATGTTTATAGATGAGGACGGCTGACAATAGCCCACGCCTGCGGCTTTGCCGCCGCCCAGTGCGGTAAGGCTCTGCCTGGCTCTGCCTTACCGATAAGTCTCCAAAATTGACCGGAGACTGAGCCTCCGATTCACGAGGCGCAGCCTCAAGAAATAAAAGGGAAGGCCGGAAAGGCGAAGCCTTTCCGCACGCTGCGGCGGCAGAGCCGCTCATGCCGGTTGGAGTTTACCCTTAAGCTAGCCGCCACCAGTGCGCTTCTGAAACCACGCGGCTCTTTTACGAAGAGTATCTCCCGATTCGCCGATTTTCGGCCTCACGGGTTCGAGTTCAACCTCAGAATCTGAACTATCGTTCTCATCGTCACGTGATTTCTTTTCCGCCTTCGCTGCCGCTTTACTGCCTTTGCTAACGCGGTCTTTCTCAGTTGCTTCTTCTTTTCTCATATCCTGATTATAGCAACGCCGGATCGTGAGACCCAATTCCGAGGTTGTTCTTTTTGTGTTTCTTGTAACCCAAACTGTGCCCTCGTCCCTCAGGAACAACAACTGGATTTAAGAATCTGATCGGCAACACGCACAGTTTCGACCGCAGCTTTCACGTCGTGAACGCGGACGAGATGGGCGCCTTTCAAAACTGCCGCAGTGATGGTGGCCATGCCGGCATGAAGACGTTCCTCGACGGGAGCAGCGTTGCCGTTCTCATCAGCCAGGATTCGTCCAATAAAAGACTTTCTTGAGGTCCCGATCAAAAGAGGGAAGTCGGGGAAGGCGGCGACGACGCGATCGAGTTTGGCTATCAACTCAATATTCTGCTGCTGGCTTTTGCCAAAGCCTATACCGGGATCGATGACGATTGAATTGCGCTTCACGCCGCGTTGCTCGGCCACCGCAATGCTGCTTCGCAAACTGCTCGTCACCTCTTCGATGATGTCGGGCACGGGTGGGAGGCCATGCAGCGCACCCGGAACTCCGCGTGAGTGCATCAGCACCAGGCCTGCGCCTGATTTTGCTACTTCTTCTGCAATCTGAGAATCAAAACGCAACGCGGAGATGTCATTGACAATCGCAGCGCCCGCGTCGAGTGCTGCGCGTGCAACCGCTCCCTTCGTGGTGTCGATAGAGATCGGAACCGTGAAATGCTGCGCGAGTTGTTCAATAACAGGAAGAACCCGTTTCAACTCTTCTTCCGCTGACACGACGGCAGCTCCACCGGGGCGAGTTGATTCACCGCCAACGTCGATCATGTCGGCGCCTTCGGCAATCATTTGTTCCGCGTGGGCGAGTGCGCGGTCAAGTGACAAAAACGCCCCACCATCACTGAAGCTGTCGGGTGTCACGTTGAGTACGCCCATTACCAGGGTGCGTTCGCCGACCAGCAGTTTGCGGCCGCTTGCTATATGCCATTCGCGGATCATGGGTGGATGATACGGGAGGTTACCGAAGATTTTCCATTTCTCATTTCAAATTTTTCATTTGTCATTGCCTGAAGACACCGCTGTTAGAGTTGAAATGACCCCTGAAAATCGGATTGCCCCTAGACTTGAGCCGGGGCAAGCCACTCTTCCTTACCTTGAGACTCTTAACAAGTTTGATCGATGGGAAGTTGAGAGCCCTTCGCTGCAGCAATGGCCAAATGAAAAATGATAAATGAGAAATGGAAAATCTGTTTCTTTGGTCTGACACAAACAAAAAGGGGAACGGGTCTCACCCATTCCCCTTCACCCTCATTGCTGAGCCATTCGCGGGGCATGTGTTGATGATACGGGCGCAGAGGAAGATTTTCCATTTCTCATTTCAAATTTTTCATTTGTCATTGTCTGAAGATACCGCTCTGTTGCGAGTTGAAATGGCCCCTGAAAGTTGGATGGTCACTAGACTTGAGGCGGGGCAAACCACCCTTCCCAATACGGGCGCAGAGGAAGATTTTCCATTTCTCATTTCAAAAAACTTTTTCATTTGGCATTGTCGGAAGACACCGCTTTCAAGTTGGCAGCCGTAGCAAACGTAACGAAGGCGGGGCAGCGGTTCTTAAATGGCCAAATGAAAAATGATAAATGAGAAATGGAAAATCTGCTTCTTGATCTGCCGCAAAGCAAAAGGGGGAACAGGCATCGCCCATTCCCCCTTCACCTTTCTCGCCTAACCAGCAACTTACGCCGGAGCCGGGTTGCCTCCGGTAATCGGCGGTAGAATCGGCTTCAGCGGTTTGGCTGATGGCTCTTTAAGCTGCGGCCGATCTTCGTCGCTACCCACGTCGGTTACTGGTTGAGCATCGTCGAGTGTCAGGCCCGCCACTATGCGGCGAATCTCGACGCCGTCAAGCGTCTCACGCTCAAGCAGGCATTCAGCTAAACGCACCATCGTATCGCGATTTTCCTCGAGGATCTTCTTGGCGCGTTCATATTGCGCGGTGACTATCTTCTTTACCTGCTCATCAATCTTGATAGCTGTCTCTTCGGAGAAGTCGCGATGCTGCGCAATCTCGCGGCCGAGGAAAATCTGCTCTTCCTTTTTACCGAAGGTCAGCGGTCCCATCTCCGACATGCCATACTCGCAAACCATTGCGCGCGCGAGTTCGGTGGCGCGTTCAATGTCATTGGAAGCGCCGGTGGTGATGCTGCCAAGGAAAGTGTCTTCGGCAATACGCCCACCCATCAGGATTGCAATCTGGCCCAGCAGGTATTCCTCGCTGTAGTTGTGGCGATCGCCTTCAGGCAGTTGCTGCGTGACACCCAGCGCCATACCGCGCGGAATGATGGTCACTTTGTGAACCGGATCAGCATTGGGAACTTTCAGACCGACTAACGTATGGCCGGCTTCGTGATAAGCGGTAACACGCTTCTCCTCATTTGAGATCACCATGCTCTTGCGCTCAGCGCCCATCAACACCTTGTCCTTTGCCAACTCAAAGTCGCCCATCGCTACCAGTTTCTTGTTGTAACGCGCCGCGTTTAGCGCCGCTTCATTAACAAGATTGGCGAGATCGGCGCCGGTGAAACCCGGCGTACCGCGCGCAATCACACTGATGTCAACATCTTCGCCCAGCGGGATCTTGCGGGTGTGGACTTTCAGAATGCCTTCGCGACCGCGCACGTCAGGACGCGACACGACAACACGCCGATCGAATCGCCCCGGTCGCAGTAATGCCGGGTCTAATACGTCCGGCCGGTTGGTCGAGGCGATCAGGATCACGCCATCGTTTGACTCAAAGCCGTCCATCTCGACGAGCAACTGATTCAACGTCTGTTCGCGTTCATCGTGTCCGCCGCCAAGCCCGGCGCCGCGATGGCGACCGACCGCATCAATCTCGTCGATGAAGATGATGCAGGGTGCATTCTTTTTGCCCTGCTCAAACAGGTCACGAACGCGCGAGGCGCCAACGCCCACAAACATCTCGACGAAGTCAGAGCCGGAAATAGAGAAGAAGGGAACATTCGCCTCGCCGGCGATGGCGCGCGCGAGTAGGGTCTTGCCGGTTCCCGGCGGGCCCATCATCAACACACCTTTAGGAATTCGCCCGCCGAGCTTTTGAAACTTCTGCGGCTCCTTCAGAAACTCTATAATCTCCTGCAGCTCTTCCTTGGCCTCTTCGACGCCGGCAACGTCCTTGAACGTCACTCGCTTCTGTTGATTGTTAAGAAGCTTGGCGCGCGATTTACCGAACGAGAGGGCTTTGTTCCCTCCTGATTGCATTTGCCGCAACATGAAAACCCAGATACCGATAATAAACAGCAGCGGTGCCCAGGTGATTAGCATTGGCCAGATATAACTACTACTGCCCGAATCGTCTTCAAACTTTTCTACCTTCGGTTTGCCCTCAACTTTTTCCTGCGACTTATTAAACACCGTGTTCTTTATCTGATCGCTGGTGAGTCCAATGTGGTATTCCTGATTGCGCGTATCAATAGCGATCGCCTCATTCTGTTTGAGGGTCAGCTGCTTTATCTCGAGCGCATCGATTTTCTGACTAAGTGTCCCGACATCGATCGCCTGCGAATTCTTGCCTGAGGGATTGACCAGCTTATAAAGCAGCAGCGCCCCCGCGATGATCAATAACCAAAATATTATTTGTCTAGCTGTGGAACTCAAAGTCATTAATGCCTCCGACTACGATAATACCTTATCCCGTGGTGCTTTGTCGCTTCGAGAAGAAGGACGAAATTCGTTGGTCACGGGAACGATTTCATCTGAAGTTCTTCGATGCCAGCCAACAATTAGGCGTTGTTTTAGAACCCTAATTCCGGTCCGGAGTTCCCCAAACACCCATCGCGCAAAAAGCGAAAACCGCCGTTCTATGACCGGCGGCGTCGAACAGGTGGAATTTTAGAGGTCGCCCGGGTCTTTTTCAACCCCTTTTTATGCGACAACTCCAGCATTCCACGGCTTCGGGTTACCTCTATCCCGCCGGGTAGCTCAGCCACCCGGCCGCCACGCTCGCCCTTCAGGAGTTTCTCAACGGCAATCAGATGAACCATTTCAACGCGCTTGAGATCGCCGCGCGACCGCAAAATCCACTCTCGCAACGCGCGGCGGCGCACGGCGGCCGGCGATTGCAACAGAACCTTTACGCTCAATGATGGTGCCCTGGTTTCACTATTGTTCTCCGGGTCATCCATTGCTAAGTCGAGCAACCGCCTGGCCTCGGCCGCCAGCGCCACGGCATCCTCGTGCAACAGAGTGGCGGTCCGGCTAAGCGTTTCGACCACGCGATTATTGAACGACTTCATTAGTGGCAATAACTGTTTGCGAACCCTGACCCGCGAGAACGCTTCATCGTCGTTCATCACATCAACCCGGAACTCGATTTGCCGGCGCCGGCAGTAGTCTTCCGTGTCGCTGCGCCGCGCCCAGGCGAGCAGCGGTCGGACGAGCTTCACCTGCGAGCCTCGCGCAAGTTCCCTGACCGCGGGTGTACCGCTCAATCCTTCGGCGGCACTGCCACGCAGAAGCCGCATCAGAATTGTTTCCGCTTGATCGTCCAGGGTGTGGGCGGTCAACACAAAGTTCGAATCTTTCTTGTTGGCTGTTTTCTCCAAAAACGCATAGCGGGCCCGCCGCGCTGCCTGCTCGAGATTTTCCCCGGACTTAATCGTCTGCATTTTCATGCCCGCGCTTACTCCCCGGTTTTTTAGCTTGGCCCGACCCCGCACCGCGTCGTAACCAAGCCCCTTTGCAAGCTGCGACACCCATTTGGCATCTTTTGGACTATCGTCCCGGAGCCCGTGATCGAGGTGGGCGACCGTCAGGTTCAGTTGTAGCTGCCCTTTCCTGATTAACTCGTCGAGACCGAGTAAGAGCGCGGTAGAGTCGGCGCCGCCAGACACTGCAACTACGATATTGGCGCTGGACTCGGGCAACTCAAGTTGTCGCCACGCTGCCAGGAGATTCCTGGCAAACGCAGAGAGCCTGGGCTTCAGGATTCTTCGGACTTTTATGTTACTCCTCGACATTTTGATTCATTCCAAATCTAACACTAACCAGCGACTCCTCAATCCGATCCTTCACTGGGATCGCGGGCGCCCTCGCCCGCTAAGTCAACCTTTAGTAGTGACTTTCTTTTAAACCACTCGAGCTCTTCACTGGGAGCGCGGGCGCCCTCGCCCGCTAAGGATCGCCAGACTCAATGTTATTCCGACCTTGATCATGTCGCACGCGTTGTTCGCACTGCGCGCTTATTTGCGTGCGAGGGCGCCCGCGCTCCCAATAAAAAGCTGAGTGCTTTCAGGGCGGCGCTCTCGAAACCAGGCACTGCTGAATCGATAGTCGGCTGGCCTCGCAGAAAGACTCGCCTTCACTGGATTGTTTTCAATGTATTCGACAGTCTTCTGGTAGTGCTTCGCATTTCGGATGTAGCGATCGAAATAGTCCGGCATCCAGAACTGCCCACCACGCCCTAAGAGTCTGTTCGCTTTGTGGGACGTAATGGACTTGAAGGATTGCATAATGTCAGCCAGCGTGTCGTCCTCAAACCTCGTGGCGAGAAGATGAACGTGATTTGGCATAACCACCCAACTCGACAGTCGATACCTTTTCCCGTCGTCCTTCAGTAACGTTTCTTGAACCATTTCCGCCAACCGGTCATCTTTTAGGAAGGCGCTGCCATATCCCTGATCCCCGTATCTTTCAATCCGGTTTTGCAAAAGCATTTTGTCACGCTTGGAATTTTTCGTGTCCAATTCCTGTTTCCATCTTTCGATTACTGCGCTGGGTATTGAGTCGGAAAGGTGAAGAGAAATGAATTGCGGAAGTGGGCACCCATCGAAATGCGGAAGGTAGCCACGGCTGTGCCAACCCGCCGCGCGAAGTTCGCTCTTATGGAGATCTTGATCCAGCGTCATCTGATTTCGAAGTTGTATTGGAGTGAGCTTATCAGGAGAGAGCGCGCCTGGCCCGCAATGCGCCGCAGGCGAGAGGTTGTTGCAGTAGCAAGAAATCTGTTAGGACTACGCCGCGGTGAAGCTAAAGCTCTTAACTGGGTTAGTTCAGAGTCGTCATTTGTCACCCTTTAGTAGTAACCTTCGCTCGACCATTCAAGCTCTTCACTGGGAGCGCGGGCGCCCTCGCCCGCTAAGTACCGCCAGACTCAATATTAGTTTCTGCGCGAATTGATCATATCGAACGCGTTGTTCGCGCTGCGCGCTCATTTGCGGGCGAGGGCGCCCGCGCTCCCAGTGAAGAGCTCGAGTGGTTTAAGCGAATGTCACTACTAAAGGGTGACGTAGCGGGCGAGGGCGGCTGCGCTCCAGGCGAAGAGCTCGAGTGGTTTAAGCGAATGTCACTACTAAAAGGGTGACGTAGCGGGCGAGGGCGCCCGCGCTCCCAGTGAAGAGGTCGAGTGATCTAAGGTAAGGTTGAAACCCGAGAATGAACCAGTACCCACGCAGCTCCCCAACTTGACAATCGCTGGCCCAAACGCTACTAATTCAGGCATCCCTTTGGTCAGCAACAAGCTCTAAAGAGTTCTCCCGCAAACAGTTTTTTCGCGAGGTTACTAATGAGATTAAGAATGCTTCTGTGTGCGCTGATCGTTGCGCTCTTTACCTTTCAAACAATTCCTGTCGCCGCGCTCGACGAGGGCATGTGGACCTTTAATAACGTACCCAGGGAAGACATCAAACAAAAATATGGGTTCGAGGTTACTGACGACTGGCTGCGCAAAGTTCAACTCGCCTCAGTGCGCTTCAACAATGGCGGTTCAGGTTCATTTGTATCGCCAAACGGTCTGGTGCTCACAAATTATCACATTGTCGAAGACATTGTGGGCGAACGGAGTACGGCGAGTAAGGATTATGCCAAGGAAGGCTTTGTGGCGCGCACTCAGGCTGAGGAAATGAAAGCCGAGGGACTCGAGCTGAATCAACTCATCAGCATCGAGGACGTGACTACTCGCGTCAACGGCGCCGTCAAGGACGGTATGTCCGCCGCGGAAGCCAATGCGGCCAGGCGCGCCCAAATCAGCGCCATTGAAACGGAGTCGACGGCGGCAACCGGCATGCGCAGCGATGTTGTCACGCTCTATCAAGGCGGCCAGTACAGTCTCTATCGCTACAAAAAATACACCGACGTCCGGCTGGTATTTGTGCCTGAGTTTCAAGCTGCCTTTTTCGGAGGCGACCCGGACAACTTCAACTTTCCGCGCTTCAATATCGACATGGCGCTGGTTCGAGTTTATGAAAACGACCAGCCGGTGAAAGTTGAAAACTATTTCAAATGGTCGAAGACTGGTGCGAAAGATGGGGAGCTGGTTTTTGTTACCGGCCATCCAGGTACAACTCAGCGGCTAAACACTGTGGCCCATCTCGAGTCGCTGCGCGATGTCACCATTCCGCTGATACTCCGCATGCTGGAATCTCGCCGCGTTGCCCTTAAGCAGTATATGGCGCAGGGCGAGGAGCAGACACGCCGCGCGCAAAACGAGCTGAACTCGATTGAGAATTCCATCAAGGTTTACAAGGGACAAGTTGCCGGCCTTAAGGACGCAAAATTGATGGCCAAGAAGCGTCAGGCCGAAGAGGCTTTGAGAAACTCAATTGCGGCTGACCCGAGAAAGAAACAAGAATACGGCGGCGCCTGGGAAGCTATTGCCAAAGGGCGGAAAGATCTCGCGGAGTATGATCGCGACCGGCGCTTTCTGGACCTTGCTGCCGGCTTCAACACGCCGCTGTTCGGCTATGCGCGCACGCTGGTACGTCTGGCTGATGAAAACGAGAAACCTGACGCCCAGCGACTGCCCGAGTATATGAACACGCGTCGGGGTGCCCTCGAAGCAGCTCTCTACTCAACCGCGCCTATTTACGACGACTTCGAAAAGATGAAGCTCGCTAATTCGCTTGCGTTTATGCAGAGCGAGTATGGCCCTAATCATCCGCTGGTTAAGAAAGTGCTCAAGGGTAAAACTCCGGAAGCTCGCGCCGCCGAGCTGATCGATAAAACTAAACTCAAAGACGTCGAGTATCGCAAGCAGGTCGCTATCGCCGGAGTTAGAATGACCCATAGCAGCGACGACCCGATGATTGATTTAGCCAGGGACATCGACAAAGAAGCACGCGCGGTACGGAAGCGCTATGAGGAAGAAGTTGTAGCGGTGGAACGCGCTAACTACGCGAAGATTGCTCACGCGCTTTTTGAAGAACAGGGAACCAAACTTTATCCCGACGCTACCTTCACGCTGCGGCTTTCGTACGGTGCGGTGAAGGGCTACCGGGAAAATGGCAAGTTTGTGCCGCCTTTCACCACCCTGGGTGGTCTCTATGCGCGTTCAAATAAGTTTCATCACGCGTTCCCTTACAACCTGCCGCCGCGTTGGCTGAGCATGCGCGCGGCAATCAATCCGAAGACGCCGTTTAATTTCGTTTCAACCAACGACATTATCGGCGGCAACAGCGGCTCTCCTACGATCAATAAGAATGCCGAGCTGGTAGGTTTGATCTTCGACGGCAACATCCAGTCTCTGGTTGGCAACTTTGAATACGATGAGTCAGTCAATCGCTCAATCTCCGTCGACGTGCGCGCCATGCTGGAAGTCCTCCGCAAGGTCTTCAAAGCCGACGCCATCGCGGATGAGCTGATGAAAGGCTAAAGTAGGACAGACTTTCCAGTCTGTCCTTATCAGAACCGCGAGCGGTAGCAACCGGCCAAAGATTCAACTTTGGAGCGCAACAATAACGCTGAAAGCGTTCGCTAATTTCAGCCCGGGGTTGCGCTTTGTGTTGAGTGTCAAGACATGGTTAATGGCAACCCTGGGGAAAACGCATCCTCTTTGAAGACCCAACCCTGAAAGGGTTACCTCACCGTCGGTCGAGTCGCATCCGTCGCAACTCCTTCAGAGTTGCGACCAAATAAATGTGCCCTTTTTACCCAGGGTTCAAAGCAAACCCTGCGCTTAAATTAGCGAACGCTTTCAGCGTTATTATCGGCTTTTCCTTCATACGCGGCCTTGTCTTTCAGCAGGAAGCGAGCTGCAGCGCCAAACAAATACAGAACCAGGAGCGGTAGCGACCGGGTCCAGTAACAATAAGCTCATTTGTAACGGTCACGGACCGTCGCTACCGCTCCCCGTTCCGTATTCGTCGACCCACGATGCCCGAGTTCTGCTTACGCGGCTTTG
>DASXQM010000012.1:0-10383 GCA_036507195.1 Pyrinomonadaceae bacterium
CATAGCGTTCGCGACCTTTGCGAGATCGCCTTTGCGGAAGTCGATCTCGATTACCACGAGTTTGTCAAAGTTGATGAAAGATACTATCGACCCGCCGAAGTCGACTTGCTGATAGGTGATGCATCAAAAGCGCGCCGGGTCCTGGGGTGGGAGCCAACTTATACATTCGGCGAACTTATTAAGGAGATGGTGTCGTCTGACTTGAAAGCGGAGAAAAACCTTAACCACAAAGTCACATCTCCAAGTTCCTAAGACATTAACACATGAAAAAACTTGAACGTTTGGTACCTTTGTGGTCCCGCTTTTTTCGGCAATTGGACTTAATTGCCAGCAGAATGAGCTGCCTCTACAATCCTATCCATGCCAACTTCAATTCGGGTTGAATCCGTATCCAAGCAATACCGAATCTATAATCGTCCTGTCGACCGACTAAAAGAGTCGTTGACTCGCGGACGCTGGAAAACTCATCGAGAATTTTGGGCGCTCAACGGCATCAGTTTCGAAATAGAGTCAGGCACAACCACGGGCATTATTGGTCCAAACGGGTCCGGCAAGTCGACTTTACTGCAGGTCATTACCGGCACATTGGAACCAACTCACGGTGCCGTCTGGTATGCAGGACGAATTTCGGCACTCCTCGAGCTCGGCGCCGGTTTCAACCCAGAGTTCACCGGGATGGAAAACATCTTCATGAACGCCACCTTGATGGGGCTTTCAACTGCTGAAACTCAGCGCTTGCTTCCTGAGATCTCGAGCTTCGCCGAGATTGGCGATTTCATCTATCAACCGGTTAAGACATATTCGAGCGGAATGTATGTCCGGCTCGCTTTTGCGACGGCGATTGCTGCCGCGCCTCAAATACTGATCATCGACGAAGCTCTTGCCGTGGGTGACGCCGTCTTCCAGCATCGTTGCACGCGCCGTATTAAGGAGATGCAGGAAAACGGAACCACGATTCTCTTTGTTTCTCATGATCCGGCGGCAATCCGCGCGCTTTGTAGCCGAGCAATCCTGTTGAATGAAGGGCGTATGGAAGCGGATGGTGCACCAGCCGACGTGCTCAACCGTTATCAGAAAATCATCATGGCCCGGGAAGCAGCGTACGCTGAAGGCTCAGCACAAACAGTATCCGAACAGGGTGAGTTGTATGCTGCGCAAAACCCTACCCAGGTAAATGCTCCTCGGTACAGCTTTCGCCACGGCGATCGCAGCGCAGAAATCCTGAAGGTCGAACTACTGAACACCTTGCGCCACCCTGTTGAATTGGTCGAAACAGGCGATGAACTGTTGCTGCACATGTATGTGTTCTTTCATCAGCATGTGAAGGACGTGGTATGCGGCTTTTTGATCCGCAATCGGCACGGTATTCATCTCTATGGCACGAATACTGATCTTCAGCAGGTCGACATAGGGCCTGTTCAGCCCGGCGAGGTGTTGGAAGTAACTTTTTCGTTCAAGTGTTGGCTGGCACCGGACACTTACTCCATCACGGTCGCAGCGCATAGCGTAGATGCAATTAGTTTTGACTGGCTTGATGGTGCGCTTTTCTTCCAGGTGACAAGCGGAACACCAATGGAAGGTGTCGCCAATCTGGATGGCACCGTCACTACTAGAAAGGTCGTGCCTGTTAGTATGGCTATCTAGAACATCGCCGCAGTCTTAGTGAAAAATGATGCGTTCTTCTATCGATCGCAGCAAAGCAGTTTTTACCTCACTGTATGGGTCTATGCCAGCTTCTTAGCGTTTCTTTATAAACTTCCAACGTTAGCTCCGCTGTCCGTTCCCAAGTGAATTGTGACGCACGCTCAAGTCCTGCGCGAGAGAGGCGTAGGCGCTTCCCGGCTTCGGCAATCATCTCGACAATAGCTTGCGCCAGTTGTTGGACGTCGTTAGGCGAAATCAAATGAGCTGCGTTCCCAGTCGTCTCAACGATGCTGGGAATGTTACTTGTGATAACTGGAGCCCCACAGGCCATCGCCTCCAAAGGTGGCAGGCCGAATCCCTCATACAGAGAGGGATAGATGCAAACGGTGCACGACGAATACAAAGCGCACAGATCACCATCGGAAATATAATCAGTAAACTTAAGACGCTCCGTTAGGCCCGCGCTTGCAATCTCGGCTAAAATCTCATTCAGATGCCAACCACGCTTCCCAGCGATCACCAGCTGAGGGCGTAGCTCTGTGTTTCGCCGGACCTCAGTCAAAGCCCGCAGTAGTGTAATCAAGTTCTTGCGTGGTTCGGGTGTGCCCACGAAGAGAATGAAATCGTCTTCGACTCCAAGTCGCTTCCTCGTCTCTTCCGTCTGCTTTGGCGGCAGAGGTCGAAATGTGCGGCGTGGAGCAAGCGGTGTAACCGCTATCTTTGCCGGGTTGATCCTGAGGTGATCCGAAATTTCTTTGCTGGCGGACTCCGTAACGGCGATGATCGTGTTAGCCGCTCGGGCCATTAATGGAAGGCGATATCGAGCGCGCCGGACTAGATGACTTGAGTGCATTTCGGGATGAAGGAGAAGCGACAAGTCATGAACGGTCACAATTGAGGGACACTTACTCCATAGAGGAACCTCATAGTTTGTGCCGTGAAACAGCGAAAGCGATGATTGGGTGATATACCCGGGAAGACCCAGGCCCCACCAGAACCTTCTCTTGGTCTGAACTTTGTGGAGATTCGAAGGCGCAACTCCGTCGGGTTCAGGCGGCCCTGAGATGAAGGGTACGGGCGATACCAACTGGAACTCGTGTTCAGGCGCAAGTCTCGCGAGAGCCTGGGCCAGCTCAAAGGTATAATGGCCAATACCCGTTCTGGCTGAGGCCAATGGGATGCCATCAATTCCTATCCGCATGCCTGAAGACTATAGTGCACTGGCTGTAGAAACAAACCTTGGGCAGGCTGAGAGTAGTTCGTCTGAGAGACTCAGGGTGAAGCCTTAGCGATACTCATTGGACAAGAGAAAGCTGTGCTTTATTGCCAGCCTTACCATGATATGAGATCGTAAAACCAAAATCCCCCGGCGCTTCGATTGAATCAGGTAGTCTCACAACAACCTGCGAAATCCACTCAAAATTTGGCACTCTCCGAACATCTTCCACCACCAGCGGATACACCCGATTCTGAGCATCCTCAGCCACGACCGAAAGGAGTGAGAGGTTGTCGCCGGGCATCAAGTCAATACCAGATACGAAGAGCATGACTCGTGTGCGCTGGTCCGAACTCAGATTGTAGGGGTCACTAAGATAGAAAGGCTCGCGCAACATCGACACAGAACTGAGCGCAATTGCGCGGGCCGTATTGTCCTCTGTCAAAACCAGAGGCCTGTCATCATCGAGAATATTGACCGTAGCGGTAAATGGGCTACCCTGCATTGCTCCGGCACTTGGAAGACTGACAACCAGATTGAAGCTCTCAGCTTCTTCAACGTTTTGATCATCAACAATCGGAATCACGAAATACTTGACTGTTTCACCGGCGGTGAATTGTAGTGTCCCTGAAGATGTAACGTAGTCATCAGGGGCGCTCGCACTGCCATTCATCGTGGCGTAATTCATTGTTACAGAGCTCTGTGTGTTTCCAATGCGCGTTACCGCCACCGTTAAGCTCGCCTCACTTTCACTTACCGTGTAGCCCGTGGCGCTGAACTGAATGCTGCTGACTGAAGAAGAGGACCCAAACTGTCCCCGGATCTCTCCACTGGGGAAGGTGTTAGAGTGCACATTTATGTACAGCAGCCCGTTCTTGAGATCTTGCACCTGAGCGGGTGTCATCAAGATTTGAAAATCGCTAACTTGGCCGAGCGGCAACGGAAAGAGTGCCGGGGCGCTGACTCCGGCCGCAGCTGGTCCATGGATGTGTGCCGCCGTTTCCCCACTCGTGAGGCCGGCAAAGTTCAGCGAAACGCGGGCCCTTGTCTCATCAGGACTAAGAAGAAGGGTGGCCGTGCCAGACCCAGTTGAGTTTGTTGGCGGTACTTCATGAGCGCCGTCCAGAGTTGCCACGAACAGTAAGCTAGGCTTTGACTTGATTTCATAAACAGCGCCATTCGAAAGCGAGACCACAAACACGTTTCCATTTGGACCCGTAACAATATCTGTCGTAACGCCAAAATCCCGCCCAATTACCAGACTCTCACTTTCCGTTTGGTCAAACTTGTCTGTGTTGTCGGCGACGCGATCCGCGAGGCGAGTATCCGTGGAAACAAAGTGCTGGCGATCAGAATTAAGTCTGAGTCGAAACAGGTAACCGTTCAGCAAAGTTGTCCGCGACGCACCAACGAGAAGATCGCCCTCGAAGTCAGGGCCTAATCCACGTCCCTTGATGAAACCAATTGGTGAGGGGGCGACTGCGTACTTCCAACTAAACTCTGGATCCAGATACTGTGCACCCGGCGGCATGTAGAGTCGCGCCAGCGCTTCCTGGGGAGTCGACGCTATATTGGAAGGTGGCCAGCGGAGTTGTTGGAGATTGCCCGGGCCGTAGGTTGATTCGATTGACTTGAACTCGCCAATCCGGGTCAATGGACCCATGGACTGAATCCAACCACCGTTAAACCCTGGAGTGACGCGATTGATTTCGTCGTAGGCATCGTCGCCGTTCTCCTGCGTCCAAAGCACTCCGCTAAGGGGATCGAAGGCCATCCCAAAACTATTACGCACGCCGTATGCAAAAACCTTCTTGACGTTTGCAGCCGCTTCGCCGCTCAGGTGGGTATTGGCGTCGTAGAATGGATTGTCGACAGGCGTCGATCCATCGTCATTCAAGCGCAGAACGACGCCCGTAAGGTGAGCATTGTCGGGCTCAGGTCCGCCAAACTGATCGTCAGGAACTGGTCCTCCACTGGTGATGTTCTGGAGGAATCCGCGCCGGCCGTTGTCTCCAATGATGATGTAGAGTTTCTGATCGGGTCCAAACCGGATCACACCACCATTGTGATTGCCGCGCGACGGCTGACCGGTATCCTGTTGTAGCGCACGCAACTTGATGATGTTGCGATCGAAGACGAGTGTGCTGCCGTTCCAAACGTAACGATCCACGCGGTTGCCAAGTAGAGTTATCTCATCGATGTTTGACGTATCAATACCGGTGTTGCTTTCCGTCCAGTAAAGATATACAAAACCGTTCTGAGAAAACTTGGAATGAAGTGTGATTCCAAGCAGACCGCGTTCTGAAGCTCCGTTCACCGCAAGATCCAGGGGCGTGCTGGACAGCGCACCGTTCACGACGCGTTGGACCTTCCCTGTGGTCCTCTCCAGGATCAGGAAATCGTTCGCTCCAATGAAAGCCATCGATGTTGGCTGGTTGAAGCCACTTGAAACTGTGTTGACGGTCAAATTCGGATCAAGCATGGAAGGCGAGACAGCAGGGGATTGGATCAGAGTTGACGTGGACGCTGAGTTGTTACTCGAATCGAAATCAGTTTCGTTACCAGTTACGGTCGCTGTGTTGCTGATCTGTCCCGGCGCGGACGGCGTCACAACGATGGTGATGATTGAGCTGGCTCCGACCGCAAGACTACCCACGCTGCAATTCACCGTACTCGTACCGCTGCAACTACCTTGCGTGGCGCTCGCCGATACAAAAGAGACGCCAGCCGGCAATGTGTCAGACACGTTGACGTTGGTCGCAGCCGCCGGTCCGTTGTTAGTGGCCGTGATGCGATACGAAAGATTCACCCCAACCTGTCCCGGATTAGGCGAAGCCGTTTTGGTCACCGAGAGATCAGCGCTCGTGGCACTGACAACCTTGAGACTAACCGTCGTGCTGTGCACTGTGGAACCACTTTGTGCGTTGACGTTGATTGTGTGGTTCCCCAAAGGAGTGCCGGCGGTAGTCGACAGTGTCAACGTCGAAGTCTTGGAGGTTGCGTCGGTGATTACGACGCTGGCGGGATTGAATCCAGCCGTCACTCCCGACGGTAACGAAGAGGCGCTGAGATTAACCGTACCAGTAAAACCAGCCAATGGGACTATCGTGACGCTGTACTGGGCTGACGAAGCCGGCACGACGTTTCTCGACGTTGGTGCAACATTGATAGCAAAGTCCGGTGTTGTTGATGCCGGAGAAGAGGCGACAAAGGTCTTGTAGATATAGTCGCCAGAGGTATTGCCATCGTTGTTGGCCTGGTTACCGGCCGTGTAGAAGGTAACGGTTCCGATGTCCGTAGCGGGCGCTGTCCAGTTAAACGTCCAGCTGGCGCTGTTTTGTTGACCGACGAAAGTTCCAACAGCCGAGTGCTCAATGTATTGTCGAGCGCCGCCCGGTCCCTGGTTGTTTAGGATTTGAGTAAAACTGTCTGTGGTCTGCAGGTTCCCTGCCTTCTCATCAGACGTGTCCAATACTGTTAGTTCAAAGCCCCATCGCAGTCTGGTGGGATCTGTGTTCGAATGGGTAACGGTGATCTGATAGGTCTGTCCGGGAACATACGTTTGAGGAGCGGTGATGCTGATATGACCAGTTCCAGCGTCGGCCGGCACATGACATTCAGCACAGGCTTCCGGTTCCTCACCCGGAGCGCCTGTGTAACCCGCGGGTGGACCCGATGAAAAGGCCTGTACCCGTCGAGTTGTGCTGTTGCTCGATAGCAAAAATCCAACAAAAGCAGCCACCAACGCCGGAAGCACTATGAGTCTTAGATTTGAGCTCTTTAGCACGCCAATCACTTAGACGATCAGACTTCAGAGAAGGACGAACGAACGTGAGAGATTGAGAAATTGCAGGGGCAGGCGTGAACGACTTACAACTCGAACGATCTACAACGCCCACGCGCAGATCACCGAATTCTCTATAGACGAATTCGAATGATCCCAATAGTAGTCGACTGATTATGGGCAAGCACAGTCAAATTACAGGGGCCGACGGGCAAACCGTTAGGTAATCTAAAAATAACCTGCGTGAAACCGAAACTCGGTCCTAGGCGCACGTCTTCTGCAGGTATGTCGTGAGGCATATCATTGCAGATCAGCCTGACGACCACAGCTGAAGATGTTTCACCTGGTAATAACTGCAGGTTGCCGACGAAGACCACCACCCTTGTATTAGGGTCGGAGCTTGGAATCAGCACATTGGTGCTATTGATGACTGGAAACGGGTCTCTAACAGCAAGCATAGCGTCCAAAGCTGCTGCAAGATTTGGTACCGGTGGTGACTCTTCCATTATCAGTTGAAGGGGGGCTGGCGTTGGAGTTGGTGTCGGAGTTGGCGTCGGAGTAGGCGTGGGAGTGGGGGTGGGTCCTACGGCAAATGGCGTGTAAGTCACCTCCATCGAATTGTTCAAACTGATTAGGGTTTCCTCGGAAGTATGATCGGTGACCACATATCCGTCTTGGTCTCCGCCGCCGATGCCGACAGTAGGCAGCAGATTTTCATTGCCGTTGCCATAGCGAGTCTTGATCGTCCCATCCTTCCGCAATTCGATTTCGAAATTGATCGGGGTGGTAGCCGTTCCCGTACACTGGACGCCGTTGAAGCTGCATGGCACACCCTGCCAGCGAAAGATGAGTTGCGTCGAAGTTGGCGTTGGGTCGACAAGCGCTCCGCCAGGACCGGGAGCGCCGAAGTACACGCCAGCATCGGCGCGCTTTGAAACGCTAAGGTTAAGGTCCTCCCAAAGTCCTGCGATCATCTTGTAGCCTCCGAGCGACCTCGGGGAACCTGGCGGATCGTCCGCGTCGTCCAGGTTTCCTGGGTCAAGACCAAGGCGCAGAGGAGGCTCAGAGAAGAAAAGGTTACCATTCGTTGAGATGGTTAGTTCGGTGAAGGGTGTGCCGAAGAACGGAAAAGTGAATCCTGTAGGTAACAAGAAGTCGACATAACGATCGTCGCCTTCAACGGGAAGCCGGGTTCCGCCGCTGGAAAGTGGTACTGGACTGCCACTGGAAACCAGGTATGGATCGCCATCCAATAACGACACACTGAAGGGCAATTCAGCTGGAATCCCTTCATTGCCTCTATTATCAAACTCCCGTAGACAAATCTTCCCGGAAGTATGCCGGTACGGGATCGTGACTTGAGCGGTTTGTGCCGTGTTCGGAGCTACCGGCACTACTCCATTCAAAGGATTAACCGTGCCACTGCATGAACCGCTCCCATCAACAAAACTCAATTCGTAGAGCGATGCAGGACCATTACCCGCTCCGTCGTCTCCTGCGGCGGTCCATCCCAAATTGATCGTTCGTCCGTTTTGGGAGTTGATCTGGAAATTTGTAACTAATCCAGGATTAATATTGTCCGCAGCATCTGACACTAGTGACTGAAGACTCGTTCCAACATTAAGACGACGGCCGGTAAGCGTCTTACCAACCAGTGCGGGCTGCACGTCACCATTTAAAAGCAGCAAGCTCTTCACTTGCTGAACAGTCAGGTTCGGATTCTGCGCCCAGAGCAACGCCGCTGCGCCCGCTACATGTGGCGTCGACATGGAAGTACCGGAGAAGAAACTGTAGGTGTCCTGTGTCGGAGGCGGGGTTGTGGAAGGAAACGAAGGCTGACACGGGTGATCATCAACAAGGGGACCAGGATCGGTGCACGGCGGGGTAGTGCTAAGAATACCCTCGCCCGGCGCGCCAAGATCCACACTCGAAGCACCATAATGAGAGAACGATGAAAGATTATCGGCTTGGCCTGTTGAGGCAACCGCAATCACATTCGGTGCGTTAAAGCTTGAAGGGAAATGCGGCACCAGATAGTTGTTGGGTTCTCGCGTTCCGTTTTCGACGTTGCCGGCCGCAGCGACAAAAAGGATGCCTTGCGCATTCAGAGCATTGATTGCAGCCAGAAAATTTTGCGAAAAGCCTGCACCACCAAAGCTCGCATTTATAACACGGACATTCGCGCCTTTTGTATGGCCTGAGCTCTCCCATAGTGCGCGCATGTCAGCGGCATATGTGCAGGCGTCGATGGCGGCTCCGGTATCGCCAGCACCATCCGCATCAAGAAACTTCAAAGACATCAGGCCAACCGACCAGTTGACGCCAGCGATGCCGAGGCCATTGTTGCCTACCGCTCCGAGGATTCCTGCAACGTGGCTGGCGTGGGTCTCGGAATCTGAGTTGCTGAAGATGTTGCCGTTTGGGGGATTAGTGGTGAAGTTGACTCCGTGTACGTCATCTTTGAAGCCGTTGCCGTCATCGTCGAGGTTGTTTCCAGGGATCTCTGCCAGATTCGTCCACATATTTGCCTGCAAGTCTTGATGATTGGTGTCGATTCCCTGATCGACCACCGCTACCACAATCCTTTCACTTCCCGTGCTTCCAGTTCTTATATTCCATGCTTCCGGCGCGCCGATCTTCGCCAATCCGTACTGCCTGCCAGCAAGAAAATGTTCATCATTCGGAGTTAGGTCAGCCCGGAGGATGTAGTTGGGTTCAGCGTAAAGAACGTCTGGATCGCTTCTGAGGGCCAAAACCACGCGAATCGTATCCTGCGGAGCGACTCGCACCAACCGAAATCCACCGATCAGGTCCGATCCCTTGCGGCGTTCGACGTCGACCGGTATTAACTTACCTTCCCTGGTGGCAACAGTGATCCTGCGTGTCCTGGCCTTGGCTATCGTTTCGCTGCGATAACGCACGAGCACCTCGCCGGGGACATATGGCAACCTCTTACGTTTGGTCAGCCCAAATGATTGCTGCGTGGGCTCGACCTTGGCTCGCGACAAAGAGGGAAAGGCGATACTTGCCAGAACAATGAGAAGCAGGCAAATCGCGATGATGCATACAATCTTAAGGCGTGCATGAATAATGGCTAGGTGCGAATAACGCATTTTGGCCTGAAATAATACTCCTCTGGTAGTGAACGTCTAGCTAATTCGAATCCTGATGGTTGCCGTATTACTAACCTGACTCAGTGTCATAACCTTAATCTGGCAGGTGCCTGCGGGCAAACTGTCAGGCAGGCGAAAAGTCACTTGAGTGAAGGCCGAGTTTGGCACGGACCGCACGTCCTGAGCGGGTATGTTGTGCGTTTGATTATTGCTATCGATCAAATTTACTACTACTGACGAAGCAGGTTCACCCGCCAACAACTGCAAGTTTGTCACGAAGATTAAGACCCTGGTGTTTGGATCAAATCCTGCATTAAAGAGATTTGCACTATTAATAACAAGGAATGGATCCCTTACAAACAAGATGGAATCCAATGCGGCTGCCTGATCAGCGGCTGGCCCAGATACATCCAGTAACAGTTGAATCGGAGTCGCAGTGCAATTGGAGGCGCTCCAGTTCAGCGTGATGGACCCAACATCACCACCCGAACCACTGTTGTTGTAGCCGTCGACAGCTATTCGATAGATCGTTCCTGCGGTTGCCGGGAACGTAACCGTGCTCGTGACTTCAGTACCCGGCACGACGTCATTATTCTTTCCCAGTGACGTAAGCGAGTTAACTGCAG
>DASXQM010000013.1:0-47904 GCA_036507195.1 Pyrinomonadaceae bacterium
GTTCAACGCGAACAATCGCAGATTTCGGCAACTTTTGAGACCCGGAAGGTTGAGGACCTGCCATCAAACGGCGCGGGTGGCGGCCTCGATACGCTAGCCTTGCTTGCTCCTGGTGTGATCGCAAACCGCGTGGGCGGCACAAACACCAATGGCGCGGGTTTGTCGGTCAACGGCAATCGCGGACGTTCGAACAACTTTCAAATCGACGGCGCTGACAATAATGATTTAAGCGTGGGCGGTCCTGCTCTCTTCGTCGACTTTCAGGATTCGGTGCAGGAATACCAAATCATTACGAACAACTTTTCGGCCCAGTATGGACGAAATCAAGGCGCGGTTGTAAACATCGTGGGCAAGAGTGGTACCAACGACTACCACGGTACTGCTTTCTGGCACCACCAGGACGCCAAGGTCCTGAATAGCTTAGATAACATTAGCAGAGCTGGTGGGGTCGAAGAGAACGATCCAAGCCTGTGGAACGTGTTCGGCGGAACATTCGGGGGACACTTCCCCCTGCCGCGTTTCGGCGAGGGCGGCAAGTCTCTCCTAAGCGGAAAAGATCGCTTCTTCTTCTTCGGTGGTTTTCAGGGTATTCGCAACCCCGCCACCTTTACGTCCCGTTCGACCAGTCTCGGTATCCTGCCGAGTGAGTTTGCAAGATTGCAGTCGACCTTCCCTGGCAACGCGGTGGTTAATACCATCGTCGGCTTTAGCCCCTGGGCCATTCCGGGAGCGGAGCTCAACAGCAACCAAGCCAATGTAGGGGGAGGACCTATATCCGCGAAATTCAATTTGAGTGCACCCAGTGGGTGTGCGAGAGCAATCGCGGTCACGGCGACGCCTGCTGCGGGCTGCGGCACCTACACCACTTTCATTAACCCAGCTACTGGTCAACCATTTCTGACTGGTGGCCCGTACGACACGCTGAATTGGGGAACTGCCACTATTCCGGTTCTCTTCCAGGCGGCGCAATATCAGCGCACCAGGCCAATTGGTTATAACGAAGACTACTACACCTTGCGTCTCGATCTGAGAGCCACAGATAAAGACAGCCTGACGGGCCGTTACATCAACCAAAAGAGCGCCGCCCAAAACAATATTGGGAGCATAGCCAGTGGATTCACCGGAGATATTCCGGCGAGTAGCAAGCATTATGGCGCAAGCTGGACACGCACTATCTCTAACAACGTGGTGAATGAATTCCGCGCCTCTTATCAGAAGATCGCTGTCGAGTTTGGTGGCGGTTGCGAAGTGTCAACTCCGGGCTGCATTCCCGGTCCGGACCAAATTGACGTGGCCTTCGCAAACATCACGTTCTCCCCGGCGTTGGGTATCACCAAGTCTAACGTTATGCCCACCATCGGGCCCGCCACAAATCTGCCGCAGGGGCGAATCGGCAAGGTTTACCAGTTCGCTAACAACTTGAATTGGACGTTAGGGAACCACTCGCTTCTCATAGGAGGCGAATACAAAAAGCTCGACACCCTCGTCCCCTTCCTGCCGAACTTCAACGGGAGCTTCGCCTACTCCACCGCTGGTATTGCGGCCGGCGCTCCGGCTGCTACGCGCATCATCAACAACGCGCCGTCCGGCGTGTCAATCACCCTTGGAGACCCGCTGCTGTCTTTCAAGGAAAACGATTGGTATGGCTTCGTCCAGGACGATTTCAAAGTCCGTCCCAATCTGACTTTGAACCTCGGCGTGCGTTACGAATACAACGGCCAGCCGATTAATCAGTTACACGACATAACTGTCGCGCGCGAGAGCAACGCGGCAACTGCGTTTTTTAACCCGGCCCTGCCGCTGGAAATCCGCACCGTGCCGAAAGTGGCGGTTGACAAGAATAACTTTGCGCCACGACTTGGGTTTGCGTGGTCGCCCAAGTTTTGGAAGGGCCTGTTCGGCGAGGATGCGACTGTCATCCGGGGCGGCTTCTCCCTGGCGTTCGATCCCGCGTTCTATAACATTCTATTGAATGTTCAGAACGCCGCCCCATTCTCGGTAGCTCTTACGGTGCAACCGAATTTGCTTCCGGTGAGCGGTTCTTCGGCGCCGTTACCAAACAACCCGAGGGGAGATGTGGTTAGAGCAGCGGCCCTTGCTTCCGGCATTCTGCCGTTGCACCTGCTAAACCCAATTTACCTGGCACAGACGCAAGTTTCCTCGGATTTCCATGCGCCGTTCTCCCGACAGTTCTCTTTAGGGATACAGCGGCAATTGGGACGCAACCATGTGGCCGAAGTGCGCTATGTCGGCACTCAGGGTCGCGACCTTTTCCAGAACATCAACGGCAACTTCTTCGTCGGCCCGCTGGTGAACGGCTTCACGCGCAACGTCTTGATTCCCGATGGTCCTGACGTTGGCACTGCGCCTGACGTTACCCCGGTCACCTTCCCCAGCTTCGCCAGCCTCTTGCCGTCGGGCACCGTTGCGCAAGTCTGCACGGATGTTGCGGGTACTCTGGATAACGAGGGCGCTTGCAACGGACGTCAATTCCGGCAAGCCGGAATTACCATCCGCGCCAACAGCGCGTATTCGAATTATCACGCGTTGCAGTCGCGTTACAACGGCCGCTTCTTCAAGAATGCCCTGTCGCTGGGCTTGGCGTATACCTGGAGTAAGACGCTGGACAACGCGAGTGAGATCTTCGCGTTCCCCGACATCGCATCACCAAATGCGCAGGATCCCTTCTGCATTGGCAAGTGCGAGTATGCCCTTTCAAACCTTGATCGCCCACACGCCTTTTCAGCGAACTTCATCTACGATGTTCCGCTATTCAAGGAGCAGCGTGGAGTTGTGGGGCACTTACTGGGTGGATGGCAGTTCAACGGCACTTACATTTGGACCAGTGGCACCGCCTACACGCCAGGTCAGACCTTCAACGGCAATCTCGGACTTGGCAACACCTACCTGACTTCGGGTGATCGTCCATTCATCGGCAATGCAAATGCCGATCAGCGGCTGGTTGCTATCAGCCAGATAGATGCCGCGATGCTTTTTGGAATACCGGCAGTAAACCTGAACGGCTTCTGGTCGCTGAATAGCCTCAACACTACTGGTAACACGGTCGCCGTGACACCTAACGACGTGCGCTTCATCTTCAACGGCCCCGGTGCGGCGAAGATTTTCAACACGCCTTACGGTAGTTCGCCACGCAATTACCTGCGCGGCCCCATCTTCAATCAACTGAACGCGAGCGTGTTCAAAAACATCAAGCTCTATGAACGCCTGACACTGCAACTTCGCGGTGAGGCTTTCAACGTCTTGAATCACCCCAACGGTGGCTTCGGTGTCGCGGCCCCCCCCAGTGCCCCGATACCAAACATCAACGTAGGCAATGCAGGGGTTCCAGGCATCGGGTTTGCCGAAAACAAAGACGTTCAATTGGCCAACCGCGTAGTCCAGGTTGGGTTGCGCATCATTTTCTAAATTATTGAAACAGCTCTTTGGAGCGGTTTCTTTGCGGGGGAGGGTTTCGGCCCTCCCCTTTATTTTTGCTCCGCACTGCGTTCAGTAGATTGGTGCTCAGCGATCGAAGATCACGTTTGAAAAGAGAAGAGGAGCGAAAGAAAATCAGCCCAGCCTCATTCGAGGCTGGGCCGATTATTTCGTCTTGCGGCGCGTCGATTAATCGACTACCTGGAAATCTATGCTACGTGAGAGGGTCTGATACCTCTTCTCGGCCAACGTGTCTGTGAGGACAAGCGTCAAGACGTATCTTCCTTTGGGAACTTTGGCCGTGCCAAACTGTCCGATCTTAATTACCGGTGACGATCCATTGGCTGGCGGTTCCACCGCTTGCTCCGGTTCCCGCAACAAGATTTTGCCTGCCTGGCTGATGAGCATCTGAGAACGTACCTGCGGCTTTCCACCTTTCAGCTTGGCATTGTAGACCATCGCTGCATACCGTAGGTCTTGCCCACGCCTGACTTGCCTGACCGCCAGCAAGGGTGTGGGCTGCGAGGTAGACTCTACCGCGTAGAGAAAAAGACTGCTCATCGCCATTCGGTCCTTTGTAAGATCAGGGATTTCGACATACTTGGAGAATGTTCCTATGCTGCCAGAAGACGCTTCGCGCACCACCGAACGCACCTGATAGTAGCCAGGCGGTAGTTCAGTGCCCGCTGTGTAAGTCAGCCCTTCCGTCATCGCGCGCCGGTAGTTGTCGTTCGAGAGATTGAGGTTAATTGTTTCGCTAAACCCCCCACGCTGCTTCCCCAACTGGTCGAAGACAAACCCCACAATGTCCAGGGAGGTTTGGTGTTTGCCCCCAACTTCGTTGAAATTCAGTTTTTTAGCATCGATGAGGAGATGAATGTCGACCATAGCTTTGTTTTCCGGCAGCAGCTTGATTGCCACGTTCGGCGTGACATCAATATCGCGGCGTGACAGTGGAGAACTGGCCGCGGCTACGATCTGTTCCTCTTTGGTAAGCAACTCGCGTGGCTTCTCTTCCCGCGCCGCGTATCCCGAATGGTGGAAAACCTTCACTCCGCTACGCTTGACCTTTACCTCAAGCTTGTGGAACTTGCGATCAAACTTTTCGCCTGGCGCATACGCAAGAACATAGTAACCCTCGCTGCGGGCCAGAATTTTCTGCATACCGGCGGCAAAATCGTTGGTGTTTACGACCGAAACGCCACCGGTAATCTTTGCGACTGTTCCCAACCCGAGGTGTTCTGCGCCACCGGCGAGCATCGGACCAAACGTGACCTGGTCCGCGACCCCACCGCGCCCAAAGCCTGTGCCCCTCCCCATTATCTCGGACTCATAGTTACTTCGACCCGGGGTCCGTTGGAAGCCCACTACACCTGGAGTGGCGTTAAGCCCGCGCGGATCCAGTGTGTTAATTACTACTCCGGAACGGACAGCACGGTCGCTCATTTGGTTCAGCAGGTAGGTCACGTTTGAGAAAGCAGCGCCTCCTGTTCGGGCTTCAAATATGGGGATGCCGCCTGAGATGATCACCAGGTTCTTATGACCTGGAATCTCTTTCAACCCGTCTATCACAAACATCGCGGTGGTCAAGGAAGACAGGCCACGGAAAAGCTGATTAACGTCATCGTTCGGACTGGAAATCTCAGGAGCGTCGGTTGGGTCCTCGGCGGCAGGCACGACGCCCGGGGAGGCCTCGGTCGGATCAGGCGCCATCGGCGCTGGGTTGTTAGGCGGCACAAAGTCCGGCGTGTCGGACACAGCCCATGGATGACTAATAGGTTTGATTGCATCGATGGCTCTCCGCAAAAGTTGCCGATCGGGGGTCAACTGTTGCAGCAAGCCCTTTCCGCCAATGACACGCACGATGGCTACCAAATCGCCATCCTGCATCTGGTTATTCACATAATTCAGCAACAATGATCGCACCGCCGGAATGTCACGAACCGGGATTGTGAGATCGTCTACTACGAAAGCTACTATTCGCTTCACCTCTTTGGGGGATAAGCCAGTTGCTGTCTCGGTTTCGACAATCACCGGCGCGCTAGTTGGTCTCCCCTCCGCCCGGCGACCGGTTTCCACGCTGACGAATTCCATGAACTTCAGATCCTGTTTCTTGCCATTATCGTAGAGTTCGAAATCCTCCATTTTGAGATCTGGAATAATTCGTTCGCTCTTATCTGTTACCACCACATCCGTTTGCACCAGTGAAGTAGTTATTCGCACCACGTCTTCGGGTGATTCTTCTTTGGGCTTTTGCGGTTGTTGGGGAGTCTGGGCTGGGGCCAGTCCCAGCAACAGTGCTGTCAAGAGAGTCGCCACCGCTGCTTTTCTCATGTGTTTAGGCTCCTTCTTACTGCTAAATTGCACTTATATGAGACTGACATTGATTTAGAAAAACGGAATGGCAATGATTATAGAGTAATGCTGGCCGCGTTTCCTAGATGCACAGCGACTGCAATAGGCCGCCCGGGAATTATCAAAACGTTAGATTCAAGGCGGGCAAGCTGAACTGAGGACTCGGATAATAACGTGAGTAAAGGTGCCTTTGCTCTTACTTCAGCACCGCCGCCTGCGGGCTGAGGATGAGAAGGTGCCAGCGTTGGAAGGTAGTGATTGTGTCATTCGGCATTAGTCGCACATAGGCCGTTTCTAAGAAAAGCTTGTCCGGACTAGTCCATTCCAGACGAATTATCGGGTTGAAGGACGCAGGGATGGCCGACTCCGCGGCGCTATTATTCCCGGCTTTATTGTCATCACTCTTCTTCTTACCGTGTTCATTCCTTTCCTCGTAAAGCCTCGAAGCGGCGATTAAGGTCTCGCGTAGTCTGATACGCGCCTGCGTCGGTTTGTTCGAGGCAGCGTCATAGATCATTACATCGGCATCGAAGGCGTCGGCAACTTTCGAGGAGTCGGGACTCCAGACGGGCAAGGCTTCAGTCAACTCATCGTCAAGCAAGCGTTCCTTGCCATCGGGTGTAATCAAACGCGGACGTCCCATGGCTAACTTAAACTCTTTTTCACGCGCTTCCCATTCACTTTCCTTGCATGCCATCGCTACCAGGGCATGATTATCCGGCGCCCACGAAGCGTAGAAGTAGATTAGACCCTCACGCGAGGTCAATGGTTTAAGATCGTATCCATCGCGATTGCAGATATAGATCTGCTCAGTATCAAAAAGGGGCACGGCGGGAAAGGCTGGGGCGATCGAAGGTAGCGGAGAAGCTTCGGCAATCTCCCCGGTATCCGGCGGAATGGCGCCCGGTGGCGTGGGCGTTGGCGTGGGCTTCACACCTTTATGCGCGATGAAAGTGATGAAGTTTCCGTCGGGCGACCATGCTACAGTTTCGGGAAACACACAGGCCAGGTCGGGTGGCGTCAAGTTTCGCAAAAACCTGCCGTCGGCCGAATAGAGATCAATGTGAAACTCCTGGCTGGGCTCATCCGCAATCCCATAAAGCGCAAGGGCTCGCTGACCATCGGGTGAACGGACAGTACGCACAAGTGCGTCGTTTTGCCTTCGCGTGTTGAAATCTATTTGAATCGCTTCAATCTTATCGTCCGTCTCGTCGGTCCTGACTTCGGTCGGTACTGCGACATCCGGCTCAAAGCGGTAGGCCAGGCGCTGCGCAGGAACATCACGCAAGACGAGAGGCCGCACGTCCTGTCTTTGCGTGATTGAAGTGCACGACGCAACATGCGAGATCAGTGTTGCCAGAATTGTGATTACTAGTAACGACGTTTTCTTGTCTTTACTGCCGAAGAAACAAAGGCCGGCGGAAACTTTTTTGTCCTTGCGCTGCCGTGTCCATGCAGCAGGCTGTTTCGTCGCGTGAGATTCGGTCAAGTCAGTTTTACGCCTCGTGGTTGTTGCTCACCAGCGATGATAGAAACACGCCAATGTTAATGTCAATGAAGTCCGTGGTCCCTGAGGAGCAGACTCAGGTTGTTAGTTCATTTTGCGAGGCCAGGTGTTTTGAATTTTCTTTAGCGGCCGTAAACGAGCTCGCGCGAGAGCTTCGGGTTAAGCGCGAGGAGCGCGCGGATCGTATTTCTCGGTGAGAGGTGATCATCATCGCCTTCATCCTGATCGACGCAATTGTGTTCCATTGAACGCGACAGCCTTCTGGGCAATGGCTCATAGCTCGGCGCCGTAGAAACATAAGAACGGGCCGCCAGCGTGCCCACGAGATCACATGTCAACTCCTCTGCCCTCTGGTCATGAACCTTCATTCCCGTCAACTTCGAGGCACGATTCCCTATGGCTCGAAACAGCAGGTTGAGGCTATCCTCTGATCCGTCAGCAATATGCACTAACTCGTGGGCCAGGACGCTGATTATCCCTTCGTCTGAAGGCAAGCCGGCGAGGAATATGGTGCCAAAAACAATCGTGTGCGGCTTCTTTAGAAAAACGGAAGCATTGTCCCGCGAATCCACGTCGGGCCGAATACTCCTGACCGCCTCCACGCGGGTGATGGCGCGTTGCAGTCTTGGGTCGTAGCCTTTCAGATTTCGAAAACCGTAATCCTTCGCCAGTTGTCTGAGCGAAGTCACGACTACACCCCTGGCGATCGGTAATAATCGCTGAGCGCGTTTGGCGCCGGCTATGGCTTCCGGACTTCGCACCGGGAGCGACGGCCGCCCCTGCATATCGTCGATCGGAACGCTGCCTTTTGGATCCCTCATTCGTTCTTTGCAGACAACCGCACTTGCCAGGTCCACCATCTCGCGCGCCTCCGGAGACAAGGAATCCCGTGAGTGGCTGGTAAGCGAAACATTTCCTCGCGATCTGTGTTTCGTTCGCTTCTGAGCGAGCGCACCAAAACTAATGCTGGCGAGTGCTATAATAAGAACGACGGTGACAGACTTAATCGGAGCCCATGCCGGCAGACGCGATTGCCCAGCTCGCGAGTGATCCACCCGTCCCGCGGGCTTTTTTCCTCGGGCTTTCCCGATCGCGGTCTTTGCGGTTTCAGCTTTCACGTTTGTTTGTCACCGATCATGCCATTCAGGCTTCCGTTTCTCAATGAAGGCCTTGATTCCTTCTTGTGCGTCGTGGGTTTTCATCAGCTCATGGAGATACATGTTTTCTATTTCCTTCAGCGCTGCGTCGAGCGATCGCCCACGACCGAGGTCGATTGCTCTCTTGGCGTGCTCAAGCGTGGCCCCCGAAAGAGTTCGAAAACCAGTAAGGAGCTCAGACGTTTTTTGTTCGAGCTCGTCGCCTGGCAAAACGTAGTTTACCAATCCCAAACGCGCCGCTTCTGTTGCCTCGATGAGCTCGCCCGTCAGAATCAATTCGCGCGCGCGCTTGTCGCCAATAACCAGCGGCAGCAACACAGCCGCAACTGGAGGAAACACTCCCAGCTTGATCTCAGGCTGTCCAAACCGCGCCCGCTCGCTGGCAATCGCTATGTCGCAGGCTGCCACTAATTCGCAGCCGCCGCCCAGCGCGGCACCGTCAACGACGGCAATCGTGGGTCGGGCGATTTGTTCGAGGTTACGAAAGATCGCATGGAATGATTCGAGCATTTGAAAGATCGTCTCTTCGACGTGTTCTTCAACCGCAACTCCGGCGCTGAAGGCTCGGCAGTCGGCCGCGGCATCAAAGACAATGGCAACTAATTCCCTTTGCCGCGCACACTGACTGAGCGCGTCATTTATCTCCCGCATCATTGCGATGTTGAAGATGTTGACAGGTGGCCGCGCAAAGGTGACACGGGCAACGCGATCATCGATCTTGAATTTGATGTGCTGATATTGGTCAGACATTTCGGAGATAGCCCCCAGTCGTCAAGGGTCGCAATTTCGTTGTACGTTGTTTGAGAGCCGGCCAGTAGTTACTCGATTTTCCCAGCTGTTATATAGTCTGCAACCTGTTACAGAACCGAGGAGCTTTGCTCGTCTGCGACGCGCAGATAACGAAATGAAACTTTTCGCCTAAATAGAATCAACGACTTACACGTGAGTTTCTAAGAAGGGCGGTAGCGACCGGATCATACACTCGACCTGCAATCGAAATTTTTGCCTGCAGAAGAGCACGTAAAAACAGCGGTTGAGTGCTTGGATCCGGTCGCTACCGCTCTCGGTTCTGTAATGCAGCGGGCGACCTGAGTTCCGGCCTGATCGCAAACTGCACTACTACTGTTTTCCCGCCGGCGGAGCGCCGATCCACGATTTATAGACTTGCTTCTGCTCAGCAACAGGGTTATTCACCGGCACAATTCGATAAACCGAATCCACTCTCCCGCCGAGTTTGATGAGCAGCGTACTTAAATCGTCCGAGCGAAAGATTGTTAGGGTCACTAGATCACCCGGGCGTTTTTCACCAAGCCGCGCCTCGAGGAAATCTTTGTTTGCGCGCATGTTATTGAAAGCCACAATCTGATCGCCGGTGTTCAATCCTTGTTCGTAAGCGGGAGCGCCAGCATAAACCTTCTTCACCAACAGTCTATCTTCATTCTGGGCCAAATCCGCGCCGAGATACGGTTTCTCCACGGCCTTGCTGCCGTCGGCGGATGCGGTCTTGTCGAGCCGCAGACCGGCCGCAACCAGGGCAGAGTCGTAATCAAGCTCCTCGCGCCCGCGGACGAATTTGTCGAAAAACGAGGCCAAACCTGATCCCGCCATCAACTCGCATGCTCTCTGAAAATCTTCCGGAGTGTAGTTACGATTCTTCAGGTAAAACTCCGCATAGAGATAACGCATTACGTCGTCCAGAGACTTTGCTCCGCGGCTCTGCTTACGAATCTCCAGATCAAGAAGCAGGCCGAGAATCGCGCCTTTGTCGTAATAGTCAACTTGCGAGTTGACCGAGTTTTCATCCTGCCGGTAATACTTGATCCAGGTATCAAAGCTCGATTCCTCGGCATTCATCACTAAACGGCCGGGTGTGTTCTGCAAAGTTTGAAAAGCTTTTGCGTTCTCCGTCAGAAATTCTTTCTCCGAGATTAGACCGGCACGCCGCAAGACAAGCCGCGCGTAGTAGTCAGTGATCCCTTCCGCAACCCATAGCAATTTAGTGTAGTTCTCTTTTGTGTAATCGAAAGGGCCGAGCGCATCAGGACGAATTCGTTTCACGTTCCAGAGGTGGAAAAACTCGTGCGCTACTAACGAGAGGAATCCTCGATAGTTTCGCGGCGGCGGCGCGCCAGGTCCGGCCGAATTCACTTCATCGCTGCGTTCCGGCTTGAAACCAAAGCGCGGATATCCGAGCGCCGTCGAGTTTAAGTGCTCTAACCCACCACCCGTATTCGCTCGCAAATGGAGAATGAACGTGTAGTCATGATAGGGAACCTCGCCGCCCATCAGTTCTACTTCCGTCTCGACGATCTTCTTCACGTCGGTACGCATTTTCTCGGGATCGTAGTTTCCCTCGCCATCAATGACGATCCGGTGCGGCACTCCCTTAACCTCAAACGAAAGCGTCTTGAAATTACTAACTTCAAACGGAGAGTCGTAGAGAATGTCGAAATTCTCCGCGCGAAACATATTCTTTTGGCCTGGCACCGGTGGCAGTCCGGTTGCAACTTTCCACGGCTGCGGTGCAAGCACATGGATAGTCGATGGTGCGTTCCGCAACCCTTCGGGATACATCAGCAACGCTGCGTTGTTCCAAAATGCATGCTCGGAGTTGACTTCATTCGTCCTCACTGAAAGCTCGTTTGCGTAAACTCGATAGCTGGCGCGCCAATCTCGCGAGCCATTGGTTACAATTCGCCACGAATCTTTATTGATCTTCTCCCAGGTGAGCGACTGGCCCGACGCGTCAGTGGCAGCAAAGTCCTGCACGTGTCGTTCAAATTCACGTATTAAATAGGAGCCCGGAGTCCATACCGGCATTACCAGTACTTGTTCCTTCGCTGGTGGTTCCGCAGCGCGGTTTGTGATCCTCACTTCTACTTCCAGCATGTGGGTATGGGGCTTTGGGATCGAAACCGTGAAGGCGATATCCGCGGCCGGCGCCGGCTGCTTGTTTTGAGCAGGAGCTGAAGACGCAGCCACTACGGTCAAGAAAGCCAGGCCGAGGACCGAGAAACCTCTTCTATTTTTTTCCTTTTTCATTGAGACCAACCCTGTATGTTGTTCCGCAACGCAGGCCATGTTACTACGAAGCACTTCGAGCAGCCTAAATGCACTCTTTGGAGTGCGGTCACCGGACGCCAAAGGTTGGACTTCCTAGCCGTTACCGAGACTGTTTTGCGAAACTTTTGAGGAATAATGGCCCACACTTCTGTAACTTGAGGTGAGAACAAATGCCGGTAGTACTTTGTGGCACCTGTGGGACTAAGAATCGCGTTGACCCTCGCAGTGCAATTGAACAGATCGCGAGATGTGGAAAATGTGGCACGCCGCTCGATGTGAGCAAAGCAGCAGAAGCTGGCGAGGAAACAAAACCCTTGATAGTGACTGATTCCACCTTTCAGCGCGAGGTGCTGGAAAGCAATGGCCGGCCAGTCCTGCTGGATTGTTGGGCTCCCTGGTGCGGACCCTGCCGCATGGTGGGCCCAATTATGGACCAGCTCGCTGCCGAGTCGAATGGTCGTTACCGCGTGGCCAAGTTGAATGTCGATGAAAATCCGCGCACGGCTGCTCAGTTCCAGATTCAGAGTATTCCAACCATGCTCATCTTCAAGAATGGAAAACTTGTTGAACGGCTTATCGGCGCGCAACCAAAACCCGCCATCGCCGCTCGACTCCTGGCCCACGCGGCCTAAGAATGAGGGGAAAGGGTCAGGGGAAAAGCGTAAGGCTAAACTTCCTTGCAACTCGCTGCTTTACCCATTCCCCTTTCCCCTTTGCCCTTTCCGCCTTGGTTTCTTAATATCTGGAGCGCTCTTTCAGGTTTCCGAACATGGAAGGATTTCCCTGCGATGTTTAGAAGAATAGTGTCCACCTCCGCTTCATGGACGCCGGTGCCGTTGCGGCTGGCATTGGCCGCGATCTTCATCGCCCACGGAGCTCAAAAAGTATTGGGCAGTTTTAGCGGCCCGGGCCTTGCCAAGTGGACGAGTTTCCCGCCGCCATTTCCTTTCATGCGTCCTGGATGGTTGTGGATGGGCGCCGCGGCCTTCGCCGAGCTAATTGGAGGCGGACTGCTTTTGCTGGGATTGCTTACACGAGTCGGCGCCTTCCTGATTGTCTGCGTCCTGCTGACCGCAATCATCGGTGTTCACTGGCAGGTGGGCTTCTTCGCTCCAAATGGATACGAGTATCCAATGGCGTTGCTTGCGATGTGTCTCGCACTCCTGATCTCTGGAGGTGGCATGGTCTCAATAGATCGCGGACTCTCGAGTGGACGGAGAAGATAATGACCTGCGGAAGCAATTTAGTAAATCGCCAGCGGCGGAATGAACAGTAGAACGTCCAACCAGTGACGTCCCTTCTTCCAATGACGATTTCAGATCCACCTATTCAGTATTTAGCCTTCACTAGCTAATGAAACGCTCACCACTTGTCGTGATCTTCACGACAGTATTTATCGATCTGGTTGGCTTCGGTATTGTTATTCCGGTGTTGCCTTTCTACGCTGAGGGCACACGGTTTAATGCCACCCCTCGCACCGTCGGACTGCTGTTCGCCTCCTACTCCGTCATGCAATTGATTTTTGCCCCAATCCTTGGACGGCTGTCTGACAAGTATGGCCGCCGCCCAGTGTTGTTAATCTCGATCATCGGCACCGGAATCGGGTTTTTAATTCTAGGTTTTGCCAATACTCTCTGGATGCTTTTCGCCGGCCGGATCCTCGACGGTATTACCGGCGGCAATATCTCAACGGCACAGGCTTATATTGCCGACATCACCTCCAAACAAGATCGCGCGAAGGGAATGGGCCTGATTGGGGCTGCTTTTGGTCTTGGTTTTGTTTTCGGGCCAGCCATCGGCGGCATACTAAGCCGTTGGGGCGTTGAGGTGCCCTTCCTGTTTGCTGCCGGTTTGTGCTTCGCAAACGCGCTGCTGCTCTATTTCACCTTGCCGGAGACCGTCACGCCTGAGCACCCGGCGCGTGTATCGGCTGCCGGCGGACGCGGCTTGTCACAATTAATTCAGTCGCTCAAGAACCCGCGCCTTGGTTTTGTGCTGATTATCTATTTTTTATTCATCGTCGCCTTCTCCATAATGACTACCGCGTTTTCGCTCTACACAATGTTTCGCTTTGGCTATGACGCGCAACACACCGGTTACCTGTTCGCTTATGTTGGCATCCTCGCAGTCATCGTGCAGGGCGGATTGATTGGAAGACTGGTGAAGCGCTTTGGTGAGCTGCCGCTGGTCATCGTGGGCGCGTTGTTGTTTGCCGGAAGCCTTTTTGCGATCCCCTTTGTCGGGCCTCACGCCGGTGGGCTATTGGCCCTGCTGGTAGGCGGCGGGCTTTTTTCAATCGGAAACTCTCTCTCCGCACCGTCGTTGACCAGCCTGGCTTCGAAAAGTGTGGGGCCGGGGGAGCAGGGAAGCGTTCTTGGCGTGACCCAGTCGGTGGCGAGTTTGGCAAGAGCGGTTGGACCGGCCCTGGCGGCGTTGCTGATTCACAGCGCGATTGCCTATGTCGGCGCTGACGGCCAGACACATTTCATGAGCGACCAATCGTTGTTCGTAACTTTTTGGACCGGCTCGGGAATCATGTTTGTCACTTTGCTGCTCGCAGTCTATTTCGCGCGCGCACATGCGGCAGACTACTCCGAGACGAACGTCGCCGAAGCTGCCTAAGGTAGGACAGGCATTCCTGCCTGTCCGTGGGACAAGCATCCTCGTTGTGTAAAGAGAATAGATTTTCCATTTATCATTTTTTCAAATTGTCAATTTTCATTGAAACCAGGTGTGTGGTGGGTTACTGACTTGTCCCTGGAGGAGAAGTTAGTTGGCTGGTGAGTCACCGGCTGGCGAATTTGATGACAAATGAGAAATGGAAATCTTCGGATTATTGTTCGAATGATTGTAAGGCCACGGGCGGGGACAGGCAGGAATGCCTGTCCTACTTATCAGAAAAACCTGCGGATCAAATAGAAGATCAAACTCAGCGCCAGCGACACCAACACCATCGAAACGATGGGAATGTAAACCTGCACGCGCTCGCCTTCATAATGAATATCGCCGGGCAACTTCCCAAACCAGCTGAATCCACCCGAGTAGATCAGCAGTCCGATAACTATCAAACAGACACCCCCAAGAATCACCCATAAACCCAGAAAGCGATTCATCTCTTCGCTCGTTTATTTTAGAAACTGTCCCACCGGTCCATCCGGTTTGATAATTTCCTTCAGCGCTGAATAGGGCACCAAAACATGCTGCGGACCGGCCGCGTATGCCGCCACTTGATAAGGATCGAATGTAATTCCCAAACCCTTCTTTCTGATGGTCCAATTATCGTAGTTCGTCAATTCCGGCCCGGCGCCTTTTTCTATCCAGTCGTCCTCCAGCATCGCGTCGGCGCCACCCTCCTTGGCCTGCTTTTTTAGCGCCTGAATGCAATACGTCGAGAGTGTCTGCAGGTATTTCGATCCTGGCAGGAAGAGATCGGCGAGTTTTAATAGCTTTCCGTTTTTCAGATCGAAGTTGACAACTTCCGTGTAGGAATTGGGATGAGCCGCGCCGGCAGAATAACTGCTGACGGTGAATTCAATGCTGATCAGATCGTCCTTTGCCAGCACCACCGTGTAGCCCACGACGATGTCGCTCCCCAGGGATTCAGCCGGTGTTTCAGTCACCTCCGGCGCGGGTTCATCCGCTGCCTCCGGAGCCATTTCCTGCTTGAAATCGGCAACCTTTTTGGTCATCAACCTGCGAACGGTTTGGTTAAACTTTTCGAAATTTGGATCCACCGATCCCGTCAACTGCGGATACTCGACGTCGATTTCATACTTTAATTTCTTGTTTTTCTCCCTGATCTGTCGCGCAATGATCTCTACGCCGTGGCTAAACTCAATCGGCTCCTCATGCAGCGAAAATGCCGCCTGCTTGTCGCCATTGGGTTTCGTCCAGTTTCCAGCGATTTCAATGGCTCCGTTCTCATCCTGTTTCCAATTCCCCTTGAAGACCCCAGTCTGTTTTCCGTTTGCATCAAACTCTTCGAGAGTCACACTGCCGTCCTTATCGACGGTGCCGCGCACGTCAATCTTTTTTCCGACCTTTTGATAAAAATAAGAGCCGCTGAGGTTCTGGCCTTCGCGAACGAGCTTCATTTGTAAACCAAGTGCGCTGCCGATCGAGCCTTTGAAGAATTTTGTTTCAGTTGCGGCCGTGACCCCACCTTCCGGGTGTTGACGCTCAGCACTCTCAGCCGGGCTCGCGCCGGTCTGTTCAGTTGACGTTGAGTTTTTGCGGCATCCGGCGACGCTTAACAACGCTGTCAATGCGACCGCTAAGGAGACTTGTTTTTGTAGATTCATAATCTTTGCCCGGAGCAACTATCGCTTTGCGGACCTTTGCGAGCACTTTGCGTTCTTTGCGGTTTCAATCTCAATCGCCGCTTAGAAAGCAGACTTGTCTGCCGCGATGGCGCAACTCTCAATTGTCACTAACGTCCTTTCGCGCAATCGCCGTTTAGAAAGCAGACTTGTCTGCCGCGACGGCGCAACTCTCAATTGTCACTAACGTCCTTCCGCGCGGGCGCATAAGTGCGCTCTTCAAACGATCCTTAGTTTTCGGGGCACTCGCCTTATCTCGCTCCAGGCTAATGTTCTCAACCCGCGGCTTCCGAGCGCGCCAATCCGCTTCGCAAGATCTCTTTCCGAATATCGGCAAATGATAATTCGCAGAGCCTGCCACCGGTGAACAGTTCCGTACCGGTTACATCGGCGATAGCGAACGGCGGCCGGGGAAAGTTGTCCAACTCTTCGTCTGTTTCAAAACTCACCTCGGCCAATACCAGTCCAAACAAATCACCAAGAAACATGTCCACTGAAAACTTGTGCCCTTCAAACTCAAACGGATAACGGTTCTTGCGAATCTCGTTGGCGGCAAACACGGCAAGCGTTTCCGCTTCCAGGGCGTTGAGGTAGATGTTGGTGATTATCGTGCGCGAAAAATCCCCCGCGTCATACGCAAACTTCTGCGTCAGCTTTACGGTCCACTTGTTTGTTTGCGGATCGCGTATCTTCCGCAAACGAAGCCGCGTGCCTGTCAGGTAGTTGTCGGTGATTTGCACGTGGGGACTTGCCCGGGTCATTCCCTCAGGCAAGTCTTGTAACAAGTAGCGCCGCTCGCGCTCCACCCTCGCATACTGGCTCTCCGCGGGAACGATTGTGTTTTGGTCTGTTAACTTCGCAACACCCATTTTACCTACTGACATCCTGCGTTTAACCGTGATATGTAAAGTTACCGCCGCAACTTTACCTATCAGCGTGCTGTATGTAAACTTCGCGCTTTTTTTGGTCTAAATATGTACGCCGGCGGTAGTGGCCGTGAGCTTGCAACGTACTGATTGGCGCTACGGAGCTGGCAGCGGGGGCGCAGCCCCAGGGAAGGGGCGGAGGCTTGGCGGAAGGTCAAAGACCTTCCGCACATCGGACGGCGAAGCCGCGAAGGTCACCTTCGCTGCCAGGCTGGGCTCATAATCTACTTGTTTGTGCTCGACGGCGTCGCCATGTTCTTCATGGGCATCATCAACCGGCCATCGGCATCGCGAGTGAGTGCAAGGAAAGCTGAATCCTGGCGCAGCGAATTAAACACTGCATCAACTCGTGCCTCCATCATTTCCTTGGATCGCACTGCGTGGTAACGCTCGTATTGGTAGAAGTGGCGTTTGAGAAACGCCAGCGCTTTTTCGCGTTGGCCATTCTGAGCGTAGATTGCCGCAAGATTGTATGAGGCAGGCAGTAGATTCACATTCGCGCGTGCGATTTTCAGAGCTTCGTCGCCGTGCCCCGAAGCAGCCATGAAGACGGCGGCGAAGACGAGGTTGTAAGGATCTTTTGGATCAAGCGCGAGTGCTTTCTGCGTGTACTCGTCGCCCTTCACCAGATCTCCTTCAGAATTCCAATACACCGCCAGATTGCGATAGGCGAGCGCGAGGGGATATTCCTCGACCGACCGTTCCAGTAAGTGGAGTCCCTTTATGAAGGCGCCTTCGTGGATCGTGATCTTGCCCAACCCATGTAACGCCACAGCGCGCGAGAGCGGGTCAGCATGCATGTTCAATATCATTTCGAAGGTTGTGCGAGCTTTGTCCCAGTCGCCGATATGATGACGATAGAGTTCGCCAAGGTAGCGCAGTGGTGTCGGGTCGGCCGGATCCATGAGGCGGGCCTGGTGGTAAAGTTTTTCTGCCGTCAGGTAGCGCGCGTTGTTTTCGGCGATGAGACCGCGGCGCATGGTAAGTTCGATGAGCGCACTCTTGCGCGCCTCAAAAACCGGCGAGGCAAAATCTGGAGCATCAGCTATGCTTGCGACTTCGTTTAGACCCAGCTTCTTCAGTTCTTTGGCTGCATCTTTTGCCTTCTTCGGAAACAGGCACTTCTGCTCGAGCACTGACTGGAAAAGCTTTACGGCGGCATCTTTTTCGCCGGCCGCCGCCTTCGCTTTGCCCTCCTTCAGCTGCTCGTCGAGCGCGCTCTCGCGCGTTTTCACTTCTGTTTGGACGATCTTCTCAACCACCTCAACCTTGAGCTTTCCATCCTTGTTTTCGATTCTGGTAACCGGCGTGCCGTCAGGCGTAGCGAGCACTGCCACCGGCAACTTTGCCTCGCCTACGAGTTTCGGCGCATTGGGGACGTTGCCGTCGGCCAATTCCATCGAGATGCATTGCGAGGCATAAAGAGAGAGTGTGCGGGACATGCGCAGGCTGGATCTTTTCAACTCCTCATTCGAAGCAGGAAACCAGTAGAGAATGAGTCCCATCGCCGGTGGGTCTTTGGGCGCGCGAACTTTCCACGGCACGGGATAAACCTCCGGGGCCGAGCCACCACCGCTACCGCCCGACATGCCGCCACCGCCGCCACCGCCGCCGCCACCGCAAGTGGCCCAGGCAGGCGAAACAGCAAAAAGGCTGATCAGGAGTGTTGCGAGGAGGCGCGCAAAGAGTGTGGTATTTGATTTTTTCATGATGGTGACCTACCAGAGTAGTTATTCAGATCGAACAGTTGAAATGGCTGGGCCAGATGTGCGGTGGCGCCTGCCACTCCAGCGGGGCTGCCCCGTTGGGGACCCCGGGCTGTGCCCCACCGTAAAGCAATCATCCGCGTCCTGGAGCTACGCCCCAAATCTTTCAGGTCATAGCCCCAAATTTTTATAGCCGAACGGAAGGTCGTAGACCTGCCGCCGATCAGACGGCGGAGCCGCGACCGGCTGAGGTCGCGCAAATCTTTCATCAGGCTACATCTTTTTAGCTTTCCACTCAGCCAGTCGTTTTTCCAGATCGCCAGTGTTGGCTTTTGCTTCTTTGCCCAGGGCCAGCGCTTTCTCGCCGGCGACGATTGCTTCCTCTGTCTTGCCCTGCGTGGCCAACAGACGCGCTTTAGTGTACAGGTTGCCGAAGGTCTCTTTAATCTTCAGCGACTGTTCCAGCCAGCCAGCCGCTTCAGCGGCAGTAGCAGGGGTTTTATCATCGCTTAGCAAGACGTAGTTGGCTGCCTGCAGAGGAGTGCGCCAATCGTCAGGCTTGGCGGCTGCTACGGCGGCACGTGCTTTTTCCAACGTCAGCGCCTTCACATCTTTTACTTCGACGGTAAAAGGCACACGCACCTTTTCCCAGCGGATGTTGACCTGCGCTGAATTGTCGGTAACAGGATCAAAGCTGTACGCCAACCATTCCTGATTCTCAGCAACCCACTCCGGCTTTGCCTTGACGCGCAACGTATCCTTGGCGGGATCGTAATCGAAGCTGCCCCATTGGTTCGCCACACTGTTGAAGATAATGGTCCATTCGTTTTTGGTCGGGACGGTATGCAGGCTGTAGCTACCCGCAGGAAGTTTCTGGCCATTGATCCAAACGTCGTCGGTCACGACGAACTGCGTTGCTTCATTGGCGCCGGTACGCCAGGCGTGGCCCCAGGGCACAATGGGCGCGCCTTTGGGACGCACGTTTTGATTATCAAGTGTGGCCTCACCCTTAGTGCTTGCCTGCTCCGGCAGTGGATCGCCCCAGATTGTTCTACCTTTCACGCCGGGACGGCTGTAGGTGATGGTTACGTCCGTCACGCCGATGGTTTGCATGACGCTGGCTTTCTGACTCGGACGCGGCGTCCGCACCTGCGCCAAGGCGAACGGGGTTACGAAGAATACAAGCAGTGAGAGGACAAAGGAAGGAGCGTAGAAACGTTTTAGAGTGATCATCATGTCTCTCCTGTTTATTGAGTTTTTAGGAATTATCTATCGTCTATGCCTCAACGGCAAGGAACATCAGTAGCTAGTAGTGGATCCTACCAGATCTGGCAGCGATCCTTATCGGCTCGCACCATCGCGTCGCCCGCTTTGCACTGAAATGCTTCAGCAAACTTCGGCATGTTTGAGAGCGGTCCGTTAACCCGAAAACGCGAAAGAGGATGTGGATCAGACTGTGCCTGAAGCCGCGCAGCCTCAGGCGTGTCCTTTTGCGCCCAGACTTGCGCCCAACCCAGGAAGAAGCGCTGCTCCGGAGTGAAGCCGTCAATATTCGCTGGATGCGGCTTGCCTTGAAGCGACTTCATGAAGGCGTCGTAGGCAACATAGAGTCCCCCGAGGTCGGCGATGGATTCGCCCGAGACGAGTTTGCCCTGAAGGTGCAAGCCCGGCTCTGCCTCAAAACTATTGAACTGATTGACGACGCACTCGGCACGTTCCTCGAAATTTTTCTTATCGGTCTCCGTCCACCAGTTCTTAAGGTTTCCGCTGGCGTCGAATTCGCTGCCCTGGTCGTCGTAGCCGTGCGTGATCTCGTGGCCGATAACGGCGCCGATAGCGCCGTAGTTGATCGCATCGTCGGCGTCGGGGTTGAAGAAGGGTGCTTGCAATATTCCTGCAGGGAACGAGATGTCGTTGTTGAGCGGGTTATAACCGGCGTTGACAGTAGGCGGCGTCATGCCCCACTCGGTTCTATCAACGGGTTTGTTGATCTTATTGAAGTCGCGCATCTGGTCAAACTCACTGGAGCGCATCACGTTGGTCAGGTATGAATCGCGCGTGACGTTAAGCGTCGAGTAATCGATCCACTTGTCCGGGTAGCCGATCTTCTGACCGAAGGCGTTCAGTTTCGCAATGGCTTGATTGCGCGTGGCGTCACTCATCCAGTCGAGTTTTTGCAGGCGGTCACGGAAAGCTGCAATCAGATTGTTGACCATCGTCTTCATGCGCGCCTTAGACTCAGGCGTGAAGGCGCGAGCGACATAGACCTGACCCAGCGCTTCGCCGAGACTGGCGTCGGTCGCCGAAACACAGCGACGCCAGCGCGGCAGTTGTTCCCTCCTGCCTTCGAGCGTCTTGCCAAAGAAGTTGAAGTTCTCGACCTCAAATTTGGAAGAGAGACTTGGCGCGGCAGCGGTAATCAGGTGCCAGCGCAGGTAAGTCTTCCAGTCGGTTACGGGCACCTCAGTCAGCATCTTGTTGACGGCCTGGAAAAACTCGGGGTGTGCGACATTAATATCTCCGGTTGTGGGCGCGCCCGCGCCACGGCGGTAGTCTTCCCAGGAAAAATTCGGCGTCAACTCCTGCAACTGCGTCGGGTTCATCATGTGATACTGCGTCGTCGGATCTCGCAGCTCGATGGGTGTGCGAGAATTCTGCGCGAGGCGCGTTTGAAACGCGAGCACAACCTGCGCGTCCTTAGTTGCCTGTTCGGGCGGTTCGCCAACCAACTGGAACATGTTCGCGACGTGCTTAACAAAATCTTCGCGCAGCTTCACAGATTTTTCGTCGGCCTTTGTATAGTAGTCGCGGTTGGGCAGGCTCAGACCGCCCTGTCCGGCGAACGCCATCACCATCGCGCTGTTTTTCAAATCCGGCAACGAACCGAAGCCGAAGAGCGTGGGAATACCGTGACGGTGCATGTAGGCGACCTGCGCCTGCGCCTCCTTTACGCTTTCGATTTTGTCTATGCGGGCGAGTTCAGGCACGAGCGGTTTCATTCCCTCCGCTTCGCGCCTGGCTTCGTCCAAACAGCTGGTGTAGAAGTCGCCAATCTTTTGTTCGTTACTGCCCTTTACGGCATTAGTTTTTTTGGCCGACTCTTCTAAAATCTCGTGCAGCGTCTTGCGATTATTCTCGGCAAGGACGTTGAAACTGCCCCAGGATGAATAGGCCGCCGGAATATCAGTCTTCTTGAGCCACGTGCCGTTGGCGTACTGGTAAAAATCGGCGCAAGCGGAAGTGTTCTTGTCCATGCTGGCCGGATCATAACCGCGACCTGTTTGGCCAAACACGGTTGCTACGCCAATCGCCACAAGCAGTGCAAAAGCAACAAAAGATCTTTGCGAGTTCGTCATACGGTTCTCCATAAACTTGGTTGTAATACGAAATGTCGTAACGCCGGAAAGGGGAGACGAAATAAATCACACCTTAGAGCCGAGTGTGTGTCATGTTCGGTTACTACGCAGATCAACGCAATTAGTTTCGCTAATTCCGCGAAAGTTTTCCTTAATCTGCCGGGATTATTCTAGATTCCAGAGTCTCGGTTGAAATCCGATTTCTCGGACGGTGGTTTGCGGGAAATAACTCAAACAGTCCGGTTATTAGCGGACAAATGAAATACTCTTCTTTGCTACTGGAAGAACTTTGCTCGGCGATGTAGCTTCATGCTAAAAGAAGCTCGCAATCATCCGTCCCGTCTGGAGGAACCACTACATGCCAACGCGAGATTTTGTTGCGGAGCCCTGCCGCACCGTTTCCTTTCTCATCCCCCTGCTTCGTCGTCGCTCGCTCATGCTGTTTGCCGTTCTCGCGATCGGCGGTCTTGTTTTCGCTAAGGTTGCGGCTTATGCCCAAACCTCTAATGGACAAACGCGTTTGCTCCGCACGCCGACCATAAGCGCAACGCAGATTGCCTTCGCTTACGCGAATAATATTTGGACCGTATCGCGCTCGGGCGGCAGCGCTCGTCGGCTTACTAGTTTTCAGGGACAAACATCGAATCCGCATTTCTCTCCTGACGGAAAGTGGATCGCGTTTAGCGGCGAGTATGCAGGAAACCTGGATGTCTACGTTGTGCCGGCTGACGGCGGAGAACCGCGCCGGTTGACGTGGCATCCAGGCGGCGATCTGGTCCAGGGCTGGACACCTGACGGCAAAGCAATCCTCTTTTCATCATCGCGCGCGACGTGGGCTCCCAGTGGCACGCCGCGCTTTTGGACAGTGCCTGCCGAAGGCGGCGTCGAACAACCTATGCCACTGCCGCGCGCGTACCAGGGCAAGATTTCCGCTGACGGCGCGCGCATCGCCTACCGCATGAACAACTCCTGGGACGAAGAGCGCCGCAACTATCGCGGCGGCCAGAACCGGCCCGTCTGGATTGTTGATCTGCAGAGCTTCGAGCTGATTTCGCCACCCTGGACCGACTCGAAGGATGTCGATCCGGTTTGGCTCGATGACGCGGTTTATTTCATCTCCGATCGCGACGGCGTTGCGAACGTTTGGGAATACCAGACCGGGACAAAGAAATTATCGCAAGTGACTAAATTTACCGACTTCGATGTCAAGGCTCTTGACTCCGGGTCTGGTTCACTGGTTTTCGAGCAGGCAGGCTACGTTCACGAATGGGATCAGCGGAGCGGCAAAGAACACATCGTTAACATAACCGCAGCGGGCGACTTCCCCTGGATGATGCCGAATTGGGAAGACGTCACTAACCGCATGACGAACATGGCGCTTTCACCCACCGGCAAACGTGTTGTACTCGAAGCGCGAGGAGAGATATTCACCATCCCGGCAGAGAAGGGCGACGTGCGAAATCTGACGAACTCGAGCGGTTCGGCTGAGCGCGATCCGGCATGGTCTCCCGACGGAAAATATATCTCATACTTCAGTGACAAATCAGGCGAGTATCGACTCCAAATCGAAGCGCAGGACGGCCTGACTCCACCGCGCGAGATTGTTCTGGAGAATCCGACGCACTATTACACCGCCTCCTGGTCACCTGATTCGAAGAAGATCCTGTTCACCGATACAAATTTGCGGGTTTGGGTAATTGATGCCGCCAGCGGCCAGGCAAAAATTGTCGGCAACGATCCGTGGATGGTACCGAACCGCACGCTCAATCCGGTTTGGAGTCCAGATTCAAAGTGGGTGGCATATGCAAGTCGATTGCGTTCGATGTATCACGCGATCTTTGTGAGCAATGTCGAGACAGGCGAGTCAAAACAGATTACCGATGGGCTCGCTGACGCCGTCTGGCCCGCCTGGGATGCGAGCGGAAAATATCTCTGGTTTTTGGCGTCGACGGATTTTGGTCTGCGATCGCAATGGCTCGACATGACGTCATACGATCACGACGAGAACTTTGGGCTTTATCTGGCAGTGTTGAAGAAAGATGATGAGAGTCCGCTGCTTCCCGAGAGCGATGAGGATAAGGGCGTGGGCACTGGCCGGCGTGCGCCGGCGCCGGGCGCGTGCGAGGCGCCAGGAGAAAACACTCAAGCCGATCAGGCGATACCACAGGTGACACCGGCCCCGCGAGTACCGCGCCCGCCAGTGAAAATACAAATCGATTTTGATGGAGTGCAGCAGCGCATCGTTTCTGTGTCGGGAGTGCGCGAGCGTCAGTATTCAGAGTTGCGTGCCGGCCCTGAAGGAACTGTTTTTTATCTTGAAGCCGCGCGCAATCCACCCGGCGGCGGCCCGGGCTCTGGCAGTGAGTTGTCACGTTATCGTTTATGCGATCGCAAGGTCACCTCTTTTGCGACTGCAGTCGCAACTTACGAAGTCAGTGCAGATGGTCACAAGTTGCTCTATCGAACGATCAGTGCAGCAGGAGCAGCGGGTGCTCCCCCAGCCCCTGGCACTCCCCCTCCAGTCCCGTCGCTCTTTTTAGTTGAGGCCGATCGCAATCCACCGCAGGCTGGGCAGGGACGTCTCAATGTAGCGCTGCGGATGTATCTCGATCCGAAACAGGAGTTCAAACAGATCTTCAACGAAGGCTGGCGCAACCAACGCGATTATCTCTACGTGCCCAATATGCACGGCGCCGATTGGCCAAAAATGAGGGACATGTATGGACAGTTACTCCCATACGTAAATCATCGCGCCGATCTCAACTACCTGCTCGATATGATGGGCGCCGAGATTGCGATCGGCCATTCCTATGTGCGTGGCGGCGACATGCCGGAGGTGCCGCCAGTTCAGGGAGGACTGTTGGGCGCAGACTTCACGATAGAGAACGGTCGATGCAGATTGAGCCGTATCTACGACAACGAAAGTTGGAATCCGGATCTTCGGGCGCCCCTGGCGGCGCCGGGAGCAAACGTTGCTCCAGGCGACTACATACTTGCGATTAATGGCATCGAGTTGAAAGCGCCGGATAATATTTATCGACTGTTGGATGGAACAGCCAACCGCCAGACCTCGTTGACTGTGAACAGCACGCCGGCTATGGCAGGAGCACGAAACGTGACAGTCGTGCCCGTTACAAGTGAACAGGGCCTGCGCACACGCGCCTGGGTCGAATCGAATCGCAGGCTAGTCGAGAAACTCTCCGCTGGGCAGCTTGCCTACGTTTATCTCCCCAACACAGGTCAGCCTGGGTATTCCAGCTTTAATCGTTACTATTTTTCGCAGCAGGACAAAAAGGGTGTGGTCGTTGATGAGCGTTTCAATGGTGGCGGCTCCGCGGCAGACTACATCGTCGACGTGCTGGGGCGCGATTTCGACGGTTACTTCAATAACGTCGCCGGCGATCGTTATCCATTTACCAGCCCTGCCGCAGGTATCTGGGGACCGAAGGTAATGATCATTAACGAGATGGCGGGCTCAGGAGGCGATCTGATGCCCTACATGTTCAAGCGCCGGAAGATTGGCTTATTGGTTGGGAAACGAACCTGGGGCGGCCTTGTTCATACAGCCGACTCACCACCGTTCGTTGATGGAGGATCAATGATAGCCCCGCGTGGCGGCTTCTTTACCCGCGACGGCAAGTGGGCAGTGGAAAACGAAGGTGTTCCTCCAGACATTGACGTCGAGAACTGGCCCAGGGAGGTGATCGCGGGCCACGATCCGCAACTGGAACGTGCCGTTGCCGAAGCTATGCGACTCCTAAAAGAGCGCCCGGTGGACCGTGCGACGAAGGAACCGCCGCCGCCCACCTGGGGCCGGCGACCTTAGTCCAAGTGCAGCGACCGTAAGTGGGGGGCAGCAGCTCTACTCCGGCAAGCACCGCAGCCCTCGTTGGGTGGGGCGTTGAGGGTCCGTGACAGTGAGAAGTAATTTGCGGTCTACTATCTAACCAATGTGGAGATACATTGTAGCTGCGCTTCTCTTCCTGGTGGGCGCTATCGAAGTCTTTCTCGCGCTTAATGGACGCCTGCGCGAAGAGATAATGAAAAATAGTCCCATTCAATTGCCGGGCGCGGCGCCGTTCTATTTTCTCTGCGCGGGTATATCCGCGTTTGTTATAGCCCTGGGACTTCTTCTTTACAGTCGCTTCTTTTGATGTAGCATCACTTATCCTTCTTGAGCTTCCGGAACTTCCTGGTAACGATATCTCGTCGCAAGGGACTGAGATGACGGATGAATAGTATGCCGTCGCAGTGATCGGTCTCATGAAGAAAGCAACGCGCGGCGAGATCGCTGGCTTCTCTTTCAAAAGCTTTTCCCTTCGTGTCCTGCGCTCGCAGGACAGCATGGGCCGGACGTTTCAGGTCTGCGCGTACTTTACCCACCGACAGGCATCCCTCCTCGCCGGTTTGTTCGCCATCGACGGATATGATTTCAGGATTGGCGGCCACGAGCTTGATGCCGTCACAGTCCATCACGAACAGCCGAAGCGGTAAACCGATCTGCTGTGCGGCTAGACCAACGCCTCTCGCGTCGTACATCGTTTCGAACATATCCTGCACCAGCGCCTCCAACGCGCCATCAAAATTCACCACCGGCTCACCGGGCGATAAAAGCACGGGCGCTGGATATTCAACTATCGGTCTTATTGCCATAAAGAAGGGTACCGTAGTGTATAGCCTCTATTCCTGCCGACCAATAGTCGTAGCCAAAAGGGATTCTCTTAGCAAACCACACCGACTTGTTTGGAACCGGTGAAGTACTGTTCATGTTAAAAATGTCACGCAGGCGCAAACTATGGGAAGTACTCTCGAGTCTGTCCTATAATCCCAATCTATGGAACGTAAAGATCCTCTGGCAACCACCGCGCTCCCGGACATCGATCCCAAAAAGGGAGATGAAGCGGCAAGAAGCAGAGAACTTAACGTCAGTGGTGAGCACTTTACAAAAAAGTTCTTGATTCTGGTAGTTGACGACTCTGCTGATAATGTGGCGATGCTCAGCCTGGATCTTCAGCAACAGGGTTATAGGGTTGTGACCGCGACTGACGGCGAGGAAGCCATTAGCGTCGCCTTCTTCACCCTGCCTAACCTAATCTTGATGGATATCAGTATGCCGAGGTTGGATGGATTGGGCGCCACGCGCAGGATCCGCGAAAACTCTGCTCTCCGAGATATACCGGTCATCGCAGTTACTGCTTACGGCACCGAGGGTTTCCAGCGGGCAGCTTACGACGTAGGTGTTTCGGGTTATTTGACCAAACCCATCGATTTTGGCCGCATGCATCAGCTAGTCGCACGCCTCCTTGCCCCCGGAGGCTCGGGTAATCTCATTGGCCCATAGATTCTGATGCGGCGTTCAAGCGAGTGATTGAACGGACGTAATTCTTGTCGGCTATGTCTACCAGAGGAACGATTCAGGATCACACTAACGGAGCACTACCAATTTTTGAAATCATTGACTCGAACCATTGCCAGGCTTAGACTATTGGTGATCTGGCGTTCGTAAATCCTCGCAAGCCTGCAGCGTAAGGAGTGTTCCTCATGAATCGCTCCAAATCTTGTCGAATCAACTGTGCCAAACCAAATCCTGGGTTACCACTCACCATTAAGGTTTCCCGATCACGACCCGTTTAGCTGGAGGTGTCATCGCAATGGCTAGTGCATTCTGGTTTGTGATCCTCATATCGATCGGCGTGGTTCTGGTTACGATTCTCGTTTTCTCAAAGCGGCGTGGGGGTCGTTCGCGTAAATTGAACGAAACTGTAAGAGCTTCACCACAGCCCGGAGTAACTTCTCGATATCGGGGGGCGCAGCCAAAGAGCCCGGATTTGCCATTGTCACCCACTGCTGCCGAGGAACAGCCTGCTGCCGAGGAGATAGACAACAATGTCCAATTTACTGTCTACCGCCCTTCCACGATCGTCCCCCAGTTATGGTATACGCTGGTGGCATTCGCTCACCTCTCCAAGCCACGGCCCAATGCGCCCCCCAATGAACCCGATCCTGTAAAAGAGGTGCAGCGACTAGCCGCAAAGATACTCAGCGACCAACCCGCACGATACGAGGCCAGTAAACTTGACCGCGGTTTTTCCGTTCCTCGCAAAGGATTGCTCACGTTTGTGCCGCTAGTAGAGGGATGCGAATTCAACCCTCCCACTCAGAGCATTCTGTGGCAGAAAACCGTTCACAAAGTGGAATTCGAAATGAGGGCACTGCCGGAAGTAGATGGGCGCGAGGTCGAGGGTCAGATGACGGTCTACCTGGGCAATATCATACTCACCGAAGTTCCGCTGCGAATTAGTGTGGATAGTCACTATGTGGCTCCGCAATCTCAGCCTTCAGAAACTGAGGAAGCCAGCGCCACGCCTTACCGCAAGATATTCGCGTCTTACTCTCATCAGGATACAGAAATCGTTGAGGACTTTGAGAATTACGTCCGGGCACTCGGCGACACATATCTGCGCGACGTACAGACACTGCGAGCGGGTGAAGTCTGGAGCGAAAGGCTCGAGGAAATGATTAGGGAGGCCAGCGTCTTCCAACTATTCTGGTCATCCAAATCGATGCCTTCCAAATTCGTCAGGCAGGAATGGGAATACGCCCTGTCGCTCAATCGGCCGAAGTTTATCCGGCCGGTTTACTGGGAAGAGCCGCTCCCGGAAACGAAACCTGATTTGCCGCCGGCGTCGTTAAAGCGCCTGCACTTTTATAAGTTTCCAGGGCATGAACCGGAAAAACGCGAAGGTCCCTGGAGGACCACTGCATTGGCAAAGAGTTTCACAATCACCACGACCGCAACCGATACTTTGAAAACCGATGCCAAAGGACATGCTGAGGCTGTGTACACGGTTACTAACTCGACGGCGCGCCCGGTCCGTGGCATGGCCAGGGCTAAATCGCTGGGCGATACCAAAAAGGAGTCGCTCTCAATCGCCGGCGAGACAGAGCGTGACTTTGGCGGAGGAGCGACAGAACAGTTTAGCGTAAGCTTCGATGCAGCCGGTGCGCCGGCAGGAAAGTATCCGTTTCGGCTGGAGGTGGCCTCGGCGCTCAACCCTGATGAAGACTTCACCGAGGGGCCAACCGTAAATGTCGAGGTTGCTGGGGTGACTGCTCCCGTTGTACATACGAAGAAAGGCTTTCCCAAGTGGATCATCCCTGTGATTCTGGGGGTAGTGGTAATAATCGGAGTTGTGGTGCTAATTCTCGTCCTGAGCTCGTAGGGGATGTTTGTTCCGGTAGAATAAAAACGGCAAGCGTAATTCGACAACCTCTGACCACGGTTCTTCTTCGGCTGCTAAGCGGGTTCCAGCTCACGCAGGAATTGGTAAGGCTCAACAATTTTTCCTGCGATAGCGGAAGCAGCCACAACGTAAGGTGACGCGAGATAGAGCTTGCCTGGACCACTGCGCCCGGGGAAGTTTCTGTTTTGTGCGCTAACCGTTACCGTCTCCGCTGAGGCCGACGCGCCGGGGCCGGCATTAATACACGCACCGCAACTGGGATCGATCAACTCCGCCCCGACACGTTCAAATATCTCGATGTAGCCACGCTCGCGGGCATACTGCTTGATCTTCTGCGAGCCGAATTGCAAATACAGGTGAACACCAGGAGCGACGCGCTTCCCTTGCGCAAGTGCGTTCTGCAAAACCTCAGCATACATGTCCATGTCAGCCATCTTGCCGCCGGTGCACGAGCCGCCGTATGCGGCATCGATTTTCACTTCTGAGGGCAGTTCATCGATTGGAATCCCGTTCCGTGGATCGCCCGGGAGCGCCACCATCGGTCGAATTTCATCGAGATCTATTTCAAACACGGCTGCATACTCAGCATCCGGATCACTGTACGTGAAACCTTTGCGCACTTCGTCCGCGTCGAGTCCACGCATCTTCACGATATAGTCGAGAGTTGATTCATCAGGCTCGATGATGCCGGTTGTGCCGCCTGCTTCGACCGACATGTTGGTTAAGGTTGCTCTTTCATCCAGCGGCCAGTTTTTGAGATCGTCGCCGGCAAACTCAAGCACTTTGCCGATGCCCTTACTCGTCTTCATGTAGTTGCTGGCGAGGATGACAAGCATCACATCTTTCGCAGCGACATCCGGACGCTTGCGTCCTTTCAAGACATAACGCACCGTCTCGGGGACCTTGATGCGAATGTCTTTGGCAAACCACGCATTTGCCATATCAGTTGAGCCGACGCCAAACGCAAAGCAGCCAAGCACGCCCGCCATACAGGTGTGTGAGTCGGTGCCAATCACGATCTGACCGGGCAGCGCCCGATCCTCTACCACGGCGTTGTGGCAGATTGCTTCCGAACCGCCTTCTGGATTCTCGCCGTAGAGCCGAATTCCCTGCTTCGTCGTGAAATCCTCCTGCGTCGCCGCGAGTCCTTCTGCTTTTTCCAGCAGTCCCATCTCGCGATGCTTCGGCGACATCACCTTGTTGAGGAACGTCAGGTGATCGCGAAACGCAAACACCGACTCGGGCTCCGTCACCCGGGCTTCGGGGCCGAGGGATTGTTTCAAGAGCGACTCCGCCATCGGCGTCACATACTCATGCGAGAAGCGTACGTCAGCAACAGCAAACAGCGCGTCGCCCGGCTTCACGGTGGCCACACCAATTTCACCGGCCCTTACAAACGCATGGCGCGCGATGATCTTCTCGACGATAGTCATCGGTCGTCGCGGCTGTGCAGCCGGAGTTTCGAGCAGCGGCGGCGTAACTTCACCCGCGACTCGCGCTTTGTTGTAGTTGAAGAGTCCGCCGTATTCGACGATATCTTTTGAGATTGCATCAAGACCGCGCGTAAATTCCTCGAGCGGGATTTCCTCGTTACGGCGAAGTCGCTTGATCAAGCCGAAATCCGTAGACGTCAGCAAGCCGATATTCTGCGAGTTTTGCCCGTAAATCTTTTCGATACTTTTAGCGATGACGAGTTGAATGCCGGCCCACTTCTCTGCGTAAGGCGCCGTCTCGCGAGATGAACCACAGCCTTTGGAAAGCCCGGAGACGACCACTGCGAAGCCACCCGCCTTCACTTCGTCTTTTTTGACGGCGCCATCTCGCATGCCGACATAAACGTACTGGCCCAACGTTTCGTCGTAGTAAAAGCATACCCAGCCCGGCGTGATCTCGTCGGTCGAGATGTTGCTCATCAGGGGCAGGTCATCGCTCAGCAAACGTGTAGCGAGCTCGGCTTCGAGCCGCTGGCGCTCGTCACCTACGGCTTCCAATTGGGCACGAATAAGCGAGGTCTCTTCAGTTAGAAAAAGGATGCGACCGGCGAATTTCAGTTTATCCGGACGTACAGTCTTGTCAGCGGTCATTAATACTCCCCGGTGAAAAACAATGAGTTAGACTTTGGTGCCAGTGAGTCATTATAGCCTCACCATTCCGAAAGGCTCGAATCGCCGGAGAAGAGTGTACTGACCTAATCTGAAATTCTCTGTGCAACCTCCGTGTTTTCTGTGTCTCTGTGGTGAGTTTTTGCTGCAATTGTTAACCACAGAGACACAGAAAACACGGAGGTTGCACAGAGAAAAATGAAAATAGGGCACTACCGAGAAGAGTGTGTATCCGCAGATTACGCTGATTCCAAACAGTACAGGGTTAAGGCGCTTCGTAAATCAATGTCCGCTTGCGCTGGCTCGCTCCGAATAGCAGTCCTGTTACGGCTCCCGCTCCGGCGCCGAAAGCCAATCCCACCGGGAGCCAGATTTCGCTGTCGTCTCTGCTCGACGAAACCTTCGTGGCGCCGATGCCGGCGCCAGCTGCGCCGCCAATACCCGCTCCAATTAATGCCCACTTGCCCTTCGCTGCCTTTCCTTTCAAATGCTGAATTTGCTGGATGCTATCTCGAGGAATGCTCACCACCTTGTGGTTGCGTGAAAGCGTCAGATTAGTTTCAGAGGCTTCGATCATTCTCCCTTCGATCGTCTTGCCATCTTTTTGTTTCACCAACAATCGCTCGTCCGTGGCCATGGCCTGAACTGCTGACCAGTCGTGAAAAGATCCCTGGGCTTTCACCAGGGCTACTGTAGAATGCGCGATAAGCACCATGCACGCCAGCAGCAGGCTGAAAAGTTTCATTTTCATACTTGCCCCCTCAACTCAAGATTTCGTAGTCGAACTAAGGGGTTACCTGCGCAAGCAGCGTTCCCGTAGCTGAAGCGAGAAACCGTCGGCTGGAACAGTAGGAAAGACTCCTGAGCGTCTTGCGACTGCCGCAAATTCCCGACAGATGATGGAAATAGTTGACGGAGTTGGAGGAGAGGTCAGAATGATCGACAAGGACTGACTAACCGTTTTCATACTGCATCGCGCCTATAACATTGCCTTCAGTGTCTTCGAAGAAGATCAACGTACCGACAGTAGGAATGTGAAACTTCGGCATCACAATCTTGCCGCCGTTTGCTTCCACCGCCGCGATGGTGTCATCGATGGAGTCAACACCAATCGTGCACTCGAATCCAAACATGGTCTTGCCCGGAACTATGTCACGGCGTCCCTGAAGCGCACCCTGAACCCCCGGATCGTCCTCCGTTCCTGTTTTGATCAAGTAGAAGTTTGGCGGTCCCCAGGGGGTGAAATTCCAGCCGAGAACGCTTTCATAAAACTTACGAGCGCGCTCAACATCATCGGCGTGAACGGCAAAGTGCTTGACGTTATTCGGCATGGTTTGTGCCCCTTCTTTCTGAGCTAATCCGGAAGCGCAGTGCTAATATCACTACCTGTTGGGTAGCAAACCTATGATCTTTTGGATTGCGCCGCTGGAACTGTCGCAGTATTGGTACACTGGAGCAGTTGTAACCAAAATTGCGGCGCCAGGCCGCCGCTGGCCAAAGCGGTAACAGGTTACCGCACTCCAAAGAGTCTGCGCGAGGCGGCAGGAGATCTTAACTTCCCTTTTACCTGGGACACAGGATGAATAGAAATGCGAAATAGAATCTGTTTATTGGGTCTGCTTTTCACCTTCCTGTCGGGAACCCCCGCGGCTCTTGCTCAACAGTCCCTCGACGCCATGATCGACCGCGACATTGGTTCGCTCGTGGCAACTTACAAAGCGCTGCATGCGGCTCCAGAGTTATCACACTACGAAGAGAAGACTTCAAGCTTCTTCGCGAATCAATTGCGATCGCTTGGATATACCGTCACCGAGCGCGTTGGCAAATACGAAACGCCGCAATGGACCAGCTATGGCGTGGTTGCGGTGATGAAGAATGGCGCCGGGCCGACCGTGCTGCTGCGCACTGAGCTTGACGCTCTTCCGGTTGACGAGAAGACCGGCCTGCCTTACGCGAGCAAAGTGAAAACCAAAAACGAGGCCGGCCAGGACGTCGGCGTAATGCATGCATGCGGCCACGACATTCACATTACCAGTATGCTTGGCACGGCGAAGATCCTCTCTGAATTAAAATCAGAGTGGCGCGGAACGCTCGTGCTGCTTGGTCAACCAGCAGAGGAAGTGATAGACGGCGCCCGGGCCGTATTGCGTGATGGTCTTTACGATCGGTTTCCCAAACCCGATTTCGTAATCGCGCTCCATGACAGCGCCGACCTTGAAGCCGGCAAAGTCGGTTATACGCCAGGGTATGCAATGGCAAGCTCAACGTCGGTAGATATAAAAATTCGCGGCTTAGGGGGTCATGGCGCGAGGCCGGAAACTACGAAGGATCCGATCGTCGTTGCTGCCCAGGTCATATTGGCCCTACAAACAATCGCCAGCCGCGAAAACTCGCCACTCGATCCGGTTGTGGTCACCGTGGGCTCGATCCATGGGGGCACTAAACACAACATCATTCCGGACGAAGTTGATTTGCAGATAACGGTGCGCGCCTACAAAGAAGAGGTCAGGAAGCGAGTGCTCGCCTCGATTGAACGCATAACCAAAGGCATTGCCCTCGCCGCCGGAATTCCGGACGATCGCGCGCCGATTGTTAAGTTCAGTGAGACTCAGGTCACTAGCGCGACCTACAACGAACCACAGTTGACGGAGCGATTGGCCGCAGTCTTCGCGGGAAACCTCGGCCAGGAAAACGTCGTCAAGTTGCCGCCGGTAATGATGAGCGAAGATTTTGGTTATCTTAGTTTGGAGCAGAAGATTCCAGCTACGCTATTCACTCTCGGAGCTGTTGACCCGGCAAAAGTAAAACGCTACCAGGAAGCGGGAACGCCATTGCCTTCGCTGCACTCGGCTTTGTTTGAACCGTTGCCCGAACCCACATTGCGCACCGGCATCAAAGCCATGACTGCCGCGGTGCTGGACTTGATGAAGAAGTGAAAGAGTTAGACAGGATTAACAGGATTTACAAGAAAGAAAGTGAGAGTTCGCTCTCGTCGAAGCGTTCGTGAGATTCCATCGGGAAAAGTGTCATCCGGAATCCTGTTAATCATGTCAATTCTGTCGATTGTTCAGGTTTGAATTATGCTTCACATCCACAACGGCGACAGTTCCGCAGACACGGCGAAACAATCTTCGCTGGCGGGCGAACACTTCGCCTTCAGGGAGTCGCTTACCACCGGCCCAACTCCTTCCGGTTTGTCGGACAGTGAGTGGCGAAGGATTCGTTCAAAACATTTGTCTGAGGCCTACGGCATTGACGTGAAGGAATGTGAGCGAGGTTTATTGAGCCAAGAGGAGATCCTTGCTTCTTTTTCGCAGCACGAGGAAGCTGTCTTGTGGTTTGAGCATGATCTTTTCTGCCAGGTGCATCTCATCTACCTGCTCAATTGGTTTTCCCAGCGCGCGCTGGGAACGACAAAGCTGAGTTTGATCTGTATTGGCGCATTTCCCGGTAAAGAAAACTTTCGCGGGTTGGGCGAGTTAAATCATGAAGAGTTGGCTTCACTGTTTCCGGCGCGGCAGCAGGTAACAGACAAACAGATGGCGCTGGCAGTGTCGGCCTGGAAAGCTTACTGTTCTTCGGATCCAGGCGAAGTAGAAAGCGTCTTGAAAATCGACACGTCATCTCTAACGTTCCTCAAACCAGCGCTGCAAGCTCACCTAAGGCGATTCCCTTCAACGAAGAATGGCCTCGGCCTGATTGAAAACAGCGCCCTTGAACTCATTGATGAAGGACTGCACGGTTTTATCGATCTCTTTCACCGCTTCGGCGATGCCGAACCCGTCTATGGCCTCGGCGACGCACAGTTTTGGCTCGCACTCCAGCGGCTGAGTATGGCGCAGAAGCCCTTGCTCGCAATAGTTAACGGAAACAATTACGGCGGAGAAAAAAATAGTGAGAATAGTCAGCAAATGCTGACAGCCGAGATTGTTAGCAAAGCGCGACTGGAACTCACCTTGCTTGGCCGGTCAGTGCTAAATGCAGAGACTGATTTCATCACCCTCAACGGAATCGATCTCTGGCTGGGCGGCGTGCATCTTCATGAGAAGAACAAGGTGTGGCGCTGGAACCAGGAGGCGGCGAGTTTGGTATTACCGCTGGGCGAAGCGCTCTAGCGCCTCAAACTGCGATGGCGGACAAGTCCGCTATCTAAACCGAAGATAAAACAGATTGGATCTTTTAGAGAGAGCACTTGTGCGTCCGGCACTCGAATGTATCAATCTTGACTTCGTACAAAGGAGCTTCCTCAAATGACTCAGTCAAATTACCTCATCTTAACGTTTGATGGCGGCGGCATTCGCGGCCTCATCCCGGCTTTGCTGGTGCAGCAACTCGATCAGGATCTCAATCTTCTTGAAAGAGTCGACCTGTTTGCCGGCACCTCGACTGGCGGGCTCGTTGCTATCGGCCTCGCGAGTGACGTACCCGTGTCGAGTCTGGTCGATATCTACATGACCAAAGGCGCCGAGGTCTTTAAGCCATATGTATCTCTTACGACCGTCCCGCCCCAGGATCTCACCGACATCTATCCGCAAGCGGAGCTGCTGCCGGCTGGTCTTTTGCAGGTGAAGTATACTGACGAAGGTCTGAAGAATCTTGTCAAGCGAACCTTCCCCTCCTCCGACCAACCATTGCGCCAATTGAGCCGCAAACTTCTGGTAACTGCATTCGACCTGTATCGGGATAAACGGAAAGCCTGGGCGCCCATCTCCTTAACAAACCTGCCAGGCTACAACACGGATGACATTCTCGTGCTCGATGCAGCCTTATCCACCACTGCCGGGCCCGTATACTTTCCGCCCCATGTCTTTGACCATCAGGGTGAGAAAAAGGCCCTCATCGATGGCGGAGTTTATGCCAACAATCCCAGCATGCTGGCTGCAGCCAGCGTAATGGCTTCCGGTACTCTGACGCAGCGGGGCCTGGCTTTTGAGAACATAAAACTGCTCTCCCTGGGCACGGGCTTTACTCTCAACGGCATACCGCCGCAAAACCTCCTGCCGCTGAATTCGTATGGCGTGCTGGCATGGATGCTTCCCGTAACGGTGCCACCGACCCCACAATTTCCGCTGCTTGAAATCTTGATGGATGGTGTTTCTGGTATTGATACTTTTCAATGCAGGCAGATCTTCGGTAACAACTTTCGGCGCGCCAATGTCCAACTCACCCAGCCGATAAACCCCGATGACTACCAGCAAGTCGGTGAACTAAAGAAAATGACGGAGGCCTACATGGCCTCGGCGGAATGGGAAGAGATCAAAGATTGGATTGGACGCGAGTTTGTTTAGGAACACGAACTAATGGACGCCGAATCTGTTCGCAAATTTTGTTTGTCGCTACCACATGTAACCGAGGATGTGCAGTGGGAAAGTGATCTGCTTTTTCGCATCGGCAACAAGATGTTTGCCGTGCTCGCGCTTGATGCTGCCTCAGATCACCGCATGTCTTTCAAGTGCACGCCGGAAGTGTTTGCGGAATTAACCGAACGAGAGGGGATCGTGCCGGCCCCTTATGTAGCCCGCTACCATTGGGTTGCGCTCGAGCGTTTCGATGCTTTGCCGGAGCGCGAGCTGAAGGAACTGCTGAAAAACGCCTACCGTCTAATCCTCGAAAAATTACCTCGAAAATCGAGAGCGCAATTGGAATCACCGGCTACTGCCACTAAAGGCTCGCGGAAAAAGCGCTAGCCATGAATTCGGAGCAGTTACTGAAACCTCTGTCGAACTTGCACGTAAATACGAGAGAATAAGTGGTGATTTTGCGCGTTCGCAAGGCTGATATCCGGTAACGCAAGCTGGTAGCCTGCGTGTCGTCCGCAAACTAACAGTTTGCGTTTCAACACCATGCCTTTTCTCGAAGCTCTCAAACTCGCTGTCTCCTCGATCCTCGGTCATAAGCTGAGATCGTTTCTCACTCTGCTGGGGGTGATCTTCGGAGTGGCTACTGTCATCGTAGTTGTCTCGCTGATTGAAGGCTTCAATGCCTATGTTGATGAGAGGATCGCGAATCATCTCGCAGTTTAGCGCGATCACTGGCGGCGTCTTTGCTTTGATGGTAGCGATTTCGAGCGTCGGCCTTTTGATTGGCGGCATCGGAGTGATGAATATCATGCTTGTCTCCGTGACTGAACGCACGCGTGAAATTGGCGTGCGAAAAGCCATGGGCGCCCGACGGCGCGGCATCATCGTCCAGTTTCTGATCGAGGCTGCTATTCTTACGGGGCTTGGTGGCTTGTTGGGAATTATCACTGGCTGCATCATCGCGCTGCTGATTCAAATGATTATGCCCACGCATATTCCCCTCTGGTCACCCATAGTGGGCTTTTTCGTCTCGGTGGGTTTGGGGTTTACGTTTGGACTGTGGCCGGCCTGGAAAGCAGCGCGACTCAACCCTATCGAAGCGCTAAGGTATGAGTAGAAGGCAGAGGACAGAGAACAGAGGTCAGAAGTTAGAGGTCAGACGTTGGTAAAATCTGCGTTTGAGACTAATACTGGGCTTTGGTAGTTTTGACTGACCTCTGACTTCTGACTTCTGACCTCTGATCTCTGATCTCTGACTTCTGATCTCTGTTCTCTGATCTCTGATGCAAACAAACTGGTGGGAAAACTTTTTTCACGGAGTCGCGTTGGATTTTTGGCGCGCTGTGGTGAGCGAGGAACAGACGCGCGCCGAGGGTGATTTCATTCAGAGGCAACTGCAACTTTTCCCGGGGGCCAAAGTGCTAGATGTGCCTTGCGGCAACGGCCGTCTTTCAATTGAACTAGCGCGGCGTGGATTCCAACTAACGGGAGTTGATATCGCACGCGAATTCATTGACGAAGCCAAAATGAAATCGAGCGCCGGCGGCGTTCCCGTTGAGTGGCACGAGTGCGATATGCGCAACCTGCCGTGGACCGGCAAGTTTGATGGAGCGTTCTGCTTTGGGAATAGCTTTGGCTATCTCGACGATCAGGGCAATGCCGATTTCTTGAAAGCAGTTGCGGATACCCTGCGACCCAGCGCAAAATTTATTATAGACAGCGGCGCTATTGCTGAGTGCCTCCTGCCGGTGTTTCAGGAACACCGCAGTCTTGAAGTTGGCGGCATTACACTTGTGGCAGACAGCCGTTATGATCACGCGCAGGGACGGATGTTTACGGAATACACCTTCCTGCGCGATGGTCAGACAGACAAGCGTCCATCTTCACAGCGCGTCTACACGTACCACGAACTCGCCGGGTTGCTCGGTGAAGCCGGCCTTGAACCTGTCAGCGCCCACTCTTCGTTAGCAGCAGAGCCATTCAAACTTGGCTCGCCCAGGCTGCTACTGGTTTCTGAAAAACAGTAAGACCGGGTTGCAGACACGCCGGTGGCCCCGCGCCGTTCGTAAAAAACCGCAAAGCGGTTCCGGCCTTCGTTTAGAGTTGGGACTTGTCCCGGCGGCGGGGCACAATTGCCCTCTCTAAACTGAGGGGTGACGAACGGCACAATCCAATAATCGGGACAACCCAGCCCAGCTTCCCCGATTCCAATCCACACTCCCCATCCCCGGTGCATTCCCATCTCGCTCGGAGGTTACGATGAGGCTCAAGTTCCCCAAGTTCATTGCTTCGTTCCTTCTGCCGCTCCTTCTCCTTTTCACCCAAACGCTCTACGCCAGGGCCAACGCCAGTTTGGAAACGCTGGCGCTCAAGGCAGTCTCTGAAAACTCGGCAGAATCCGCGCCGGCTATCGCCGAGCTCCGCGCGCTTGGCCCGGCAGGATTGCGGGCGCTGTTTCGGTCTTATGAGAGAGAGATCAATGAGCAGGTCTCGCATCCTTTGCTCGACCCGACGCCGCAGTGGCAACGGCTGAGCGCCGCCCTCGATGCAGTCAGCCAGCAGAAGGACAGCTATCTATCGGGACTCTACTGGTACACCGATTTTGACCAGGCAAAAGCAGCAGCTCGCGCGGAGGGCAAACCGATTCTCTCTCTGCGCTTGTTAGGAAAACTGAATGAGGAATATAGCTGCGCCAACAGTCGCTTCTTTCGCACAGTTCTTTATTCGAATGCGGAAATGTCAATCATGCTTCGCGAGAGATTCATTCTTCACTGGCAGTCGGTACGTCCGGTCCCCAGGGTGACGATTGATTTTGGCGATGGTAGAAAATTGGAGCGCACTTTAACCGGCAACAGCATTCATTACATACTCGACGCAGAAGGTCGACCCCTCGATGCGCTTCCAGGCCTCTACGGTTTCTGGCCATTCTTTCGCGGACTCGAGCACGCGGAAGAAGCCTTTAAGCAGTTGCAGGGGAAAGATGACGAGGCCCGCCGCGTTGCCCTGGCCAATTATCATCGCGCTCGTATTGACGCGATCACCTCCGCCTGGGCCGCAGATACAGGGAAATCGGGTGGCAAGATTCCCGACTCGCTTCTGGCCCGCAGTAGCACGAAATCACCGCGCGCTCTGGAGGTGGCTCCAGCCGCCGTCACGAAGATGGTCACTGAAGCAGTCATACTCGGCGCAATCACAAGAGATGCCGATGTGCTTGGCAAAGTAACCGATGAAGCAGCGTGGAGAAAGATTGCGGCGCTGCACGCCGGCGATGCCGTGCTCGACTTACGGAGTCAGTCGCTAATCAGGCGGCAAAGTGCGAACCTCTTCGCGGTATTGGGAGAACCAGCGGCGACCGACGCGCAGCTCGCAGGCTTAATCGGCAACTTTCAAAGTTTGATTGCTCTTGATTCGGTGCGCAACGAATATGTGCTGCACACGAAAATTCATGCCTGGCTGATCGCAGACTCAAGCCGTGACAATGTGAACGCTTTGAATGAGAAAGTTTATGCGCAGCTGTTTCTCACGCCGCCATCAGACCCCTGGCTGGGATTGCTTTCGCCTGAAGTTTATACGGCACTGGAGGGTGGTGGTGTCACCGCCTCCAAGTGATGAAACTAGGTGCTGATGTTTTCGCGCGTCGAGATTGCAAGGCTGCTGGATTGGTAATCGATAGTCAAGGTCGTTGCAATTAACAATTCTGTTCCAATTAGAGCATCCTCACCTTCGCTTACTATTACTTCAATCTGACGCCACCTCCCCAGCCAACTTATGTCCGTTAGTCCAACGTCGGCGGACATTCTGGCACCGCCGACCATCTCCAATGTTAATTCTCCGATAATTGCAATTTGAATCTTCGGTACAAACACACGCGGCAGCATCAAGGCTCCATCAAACCCCGTATCCACGACGCATTCAATCACCGCACCGTTCCGGAAACGGAGCAGAACCACAGCTTCTCTATGAGAATTGACTCTACCTGATTCCAGCGCCATGGCCACCGATCTTGTGCGCAGCGCTTTTACCTACTCGGGTGAGAAAGAATTTGCTTTCGGGCATTGCACTATGAGCGGATACGAGCGCGGCCGTAGCGGTTTGGCCAAGAAAATAGCGGGCGGCTGATGGTTCAATCGCGACAAACTCTCCAGAATGGTGGGGCTCAAGTACAGCTTTTAGGTGACTGTCATAGAAAGCCTGACCATCCTCAACCAGCGAGGAGGGAATTGCCGAATTGGAGTTTACGGAGGTGCTCACTAAGGGTTCCTCAAGAGCAATTCTAGCACGCTCGTTCCTACTAACACGACAGTATCATTTCATCTTCTGAATGATCGCGTCGGCAAACTCTGCGGTCCTGGCAGTGCCACCAATGTCGCGGGTGCGCACCTTGCCTTCTGAGAAAACCTTCAGCAGGGCGTTCTCTGTTCTATCTGCCGCTTCGCGCTCGCCCAGATGGCGCAGCATTAGAATTCCTGATTGCAGCAAGGCGGTGGGATTTGCGATTCCCTGTCCGGCAATGTCTGGCGCCGAGCCGTGCACCGCTTCAAACATTGCGCCTTTCTCGCCGATGTTTGCGCCCGGTACCAGGCCGAGTCCGCCGATCAAACCGGCGCACAAATCCGAAACGATGTCGCCGTAAAGGTTCTCCAACAGCATCACGTCAAACTGTTCCGGCCGCATCACCAGCTGCATGCAAGCGTTGTCGATAATCTTGTCGTCAGCCTCAATCTCAGGATACTCGGTGGCCACTTTCCTGAAGCAATCGAGGAAGAGTCCGTCGGACAATTTCATGATGTTTGCTTTGTGTCCGCAGGTTATTTTTTTGCGGCCCTCGCGCCGCGAATACTCGAAAGCAAATCGCGCAATGCGAGTGGAAGCTTTCTCCGTGATGATCTTCAGGCTCTCAACAACCCCCGGAACCACCACATGCTCCAGACCTGCATACAAACTTTCCGTATTCTCGCGAACAATAACCAGGTTGAGTTCGGGATAGCGGCAGGGAACATTTGGCAGCGCGCGGATGGGCCGCAAGTTTGCGTATAAATCGAGGGCTTTTCGCAGACCTACGTTGACGGAAGTAAAGCCCTTGCCGATGGGTGTGGTGACCGGGCCCTTGAGCGCAACCTTGTTTCGCAGGATCGAATCAAGCAATGCCTGCGGCAGGGTTTCGCCAAACTTTTCCAGGGCCTGGGCGCCGGCGTAGTGAGTTTCCCATTCAATTGCTACGCCCGCAGCTTCGATGATGCGCACTACATTTGCAGCGATTTCGGGGCCGATGCCGTCGCCGGGAATCAGTGTGATACGATGTTTCATAATTGAACTTTGGTCTTTGTACTTTGGTCTTAGGACTTTGTTTCGAAGGGCCTAAGGATACAGAGTTCAAAGCCCAAAGACCAAAGGCCAAAGACCCCTCCCCAACACTACGGAATGAATGAAATCGATGAGTGTAATGTCAGAAACTGCGGACGTTGCGATTATTGGCGGGGGCGTGATCGGTCTGGCCGTAGCGCGAGCGTTGGCTTGGCGCGGAATTCATAACGTGCTTCTGCTGGAGCGCGGCAGTTTAGGTGCGGAGTCGTCGTCGGCCGCAGCCGGTATGCTGGCGCCTCAGGCGGAGGCTAGTCGCCCGCACGAATTTTTTTACCTGACGTGCCAGAGTCGCGACATGTATCCAACGTACGCCTCTGCACTATTAGAAGAAACTGGGATTGACATTCAACTCGACCCGACTGGCACACTTTACCTGGCTTTCACGGAGCACGATGCAGCGGAACTCGAAGCGCGTTACGAGTGGCAAACGAAAGCCGGGCTGCCAATAGAGAGACTAAGCCCCGACATGGCCAGGAAACTCGAGCCATCCATTTGCGAGGACGTGCGCGCGGCTGTCAGGTTTCCTCTGGACACGCAGGTGGAAAACCGGCGGTTGATAAGCGCGCTTGCCGCCGCTAATGAACGGCTCGGCGTTCGGGTGGAAACGCGTACCGATGTCATGTCCCTGAAAGTCGAGCGCGGCCGGGTTGCAGGTATTGAAACTTCGCGCGGGTTCGTCGCCACTGATCGTGTCGTCATTGCCGGAGGCGCCTGGAGTTCACTGCTGGGGGCAGCGGGCATAGCTTTACCGAATCTTCGCATCAAACCGATTCGCGGCCAAATGCTCTGCTTTGAAGCCAATCCGCAGATTGCCCGGCATGTGATTTACAGTCCGCGAGGATACATTGTCCCGCGTCGGGATGGACGGCTGCTGGCAGGATCAACCACCGAGCATGCGGGTTTCGAGAAACGGGTAACCGCCGCAGGTGTTCAAGCCATCCTCTCCGCGGCGCTCGAGATTTCACCGCGAATTGCAGCTTTACCAATGACGGATTCATGGGCAGGACTAAGGCCGCGCGCTGCCGACACTTTGCCGGTGCTTGGACCCTGTGCTGAAATTACAGGGGTCTTCTATGCAACCGGGCATTACCGCAATGGCATCCTGCTGGCGCCGGTAACAGGCGAACTAATCGCCCAGGCAGTAGTGGATCAGGTATTTCCGCCGGCACTTAACATTTTCTCGCCGGATCGCTTCGGCATGGTGGCTGTAAACTGATGATAATAGTTTCTAAATTCACTGCATGAAGTTTTCCGAACAAACATTTCTAACTATCGCGGCGTTGCTTTTGTTGGCGACAACCACGGCGTCTGCGTTTGCGCAAAGCCCCCCGGCCCAACCAGCGGAACAGGAAGCGCCGCCGGTAAAGAATGCGAGCTCAACACCTGAGAAGCGTCCAGCGCAAGTCTTGTTTGAAGAGGCACGCAGTTATGTAGACAAGAAGTTTGCTGAGTTCAACAAGCAGAAAATCGCCTACGATCAAAAACTCGAGACGAAAACAAAACAGGATCAGAGGGACCTTGCCGCTATGTACGCGGCTGCCTTACAAACGCGAAAGGCGTTAGCACACCCGGACGTTTATTACCTGGGCATGCTTCATCACCTCGCCGGGAATGGAGATGGAGCGCTCGAGGCGATGCGCAATTATTTGGCAGAAGAGGTGCGGGGCTCCCAGCGGCGCAGCGCCGGGTCCCTAGCCGAGCAGCCCGGCTCGGATGCAAGACCTGCTGGGGTGCTACCCAGCGGCCAAAACGCGCAACTCGCGCGTGCAGTTGTAGTGTTATACGCAACTCGAAAGAATCTAATTCCGGAAGCCGAGCGCGCGGTTGCAGATTATTCGCAGACCCAGCCGCAGGATTTGACGGAATGGTTTGGCATGGAAACGCTGATTGCCGAAGCGTTCCAAAAAGCGAAAGACTACCAAAGCGTTTCAAAGCATGCGCAGGAGATGCTCAAGGTTGCGAAGCTGGTCTCATCGCGGAAAGCTGCCAATGCTTTCAGGCGCGACGACATGCTTTTCAAAGCGGTATCGTTCTTAGCGGAAGCTGACGTGCAGTTGAACAAAAAGGATGAAGCAATTGCAGCCGTCACCGAGTTGCGTAAGGTGGCACTGTCGCTTCCCTCCGGGAATTTATTGCGGCTGGCGAACATTCGCCTCGCGGGACTGGACCGTACGATTGATCCACGACGAATTTTTGATGAAGCAACGCCCGCAGCTGCCGCCGCGCTTCCTGAAATAGTCGCTACTCAGTGGATCGACCAGGCGCCAGTGAAGTTGTCAGATCTTCGCGGCCGGGTTGTGTTACTCGATTTTTGGGCACCCTGGTGCGGGCCGTGTCGCTACACTTTTCCCAGATTGCAGCGGTGGCATGAAAGCTATAAAAATGAGGGACTGGTAATCCTCGGTCTAACAAACTATTCTGGCGATATCAACGGACGGCGGGCGACGCACGGCGAAGAGCTTGCTTACCTGCAGACTTTCAAGAAGCAAAATCACCTGCCCTACGGTTTTGTTGTGGCCGATTCGTCCGTGAACGATTTTAACTACGGCGTGTTTTCCATTCCGATGTCGTTTTTGATCGATCGTCGGGGGAATGTACGGTTCATAGCGATGGGCGCAAACGAACAGGAGATCACAGCCCTGGGGAAAATGATTGAGAAGATAATGGGCGAGCCTCAGACGGCGGAAACGGATATACGCAGCGCGAAGAGTGAAGGAGCAGCGGCGAAGAATTGAAATCAAAAGCCCGCCTTCTCTGTGCAACCTTTGTGTTCTCTGTGTCTCTGTGGTGAAACACCCGCCGAAACCATCCACCACAGAGACACAGAGAACACAGAGGTTGCACGGAGAAATTTGGGACGCAGAATTAACGCAGTAACTGGTATTAACCGTATACTCACGCCATGAAAGCCGAAGAGGTCAAAATTTAACAGTGGAGAGTCAAAACATAACAATCGGAATTGCCTTCGCCGCCGGTATTCTCTCTTTCCTTTCTCCGTGCGTCCTTCCGCTCGTGCCGGGTTACATCTCGCTGATGTCCGGAGTCAGCATCGACCGGCTCAAAGAAGGCGGTTCGGAAGGGAATGCGCGCCGCGCTGTGATTCTGAATTCGCTGGCATTCAATGCCGGACTTTCGGTTATCTTCCTGGCGCTCGGAACGACCGCGGGCCTGGTTGGCGCTTCGATCATCAGCAACCCCTGGGTGAGAGGGATTGGCGGCGTCATCATCATCCTTTTCGGCTTGCAGTTGATTGGCCTGCTGAAAATATCTACGCTCTACAAAGACACACGCTTTTTCTCAAACGAAAAGCCGCGCGGAGCGCTGGGATCATTTACTTTGGGAATTGCCTTTGCGGCGGGTTGGACACCGTGTATTGGTCCAATTCTGGGTGGCATCCTGGGTCTCGCTGCCGCAAGCGGCGGCTGGCGCAGCGGCTTGATGCTCTCGGCTTTTTATTCCGCCGGGCTCGCAATTCCATTCCTGGTGACGGGCCTTGGCATCAATCAGTTTCTTGCCTTCTACGGAAAGTTTCGTCGGCACTTGCACAAAGTGGAAGTCGTTTCTGGTGTCGTGCTGATTATCGTAGGCTTGCTGGTAATGACCGGCCAATCAACGTTGCTTACGAGTTCGAAGCTCGCTGCCTGGCTGCCAAATGCCGAGGGCTGGATAAAGGTGAAGCCGGCGACGACTGCAACTTCTACCGCGCCTGCTGCAGCGAGCGCCAATTTCGAGCCGGCGCCTGAGGTAAAGTTTCAAACTCTGGCCGGCCAACCGTTCACTTTGGGCCAACTCCGCGGCAACGTCGTACTGCTAAATTTTTGGGCCACCTGGTGCATTCCCTGTCGCGAAGAGATTCCGGTGCTCAACGCAATGCAGCACGAACTGGAAGCGCGGGGGTTGAAGATTGTCGGCGCTTCGTTGGAAGATACGGCTGTAGGCGTCGAGTCGTATCAGAAAGAAGTGCGAAAATTTGAGTATCAGGTATTGGTCGGAGGAGACGAGGCGAAAGCGAAGTTTGGCGGCACTCCTTTACCAACTACCTACCTGATAGATCGCGATGGCCGCATCCGCCAAAAGATCATCGGGGCACGGGACCGCGAGGGTTGGGAAGCAGCCCTGAAACCTTTGCTCGACGAGACGCCGGCGACGGCTCAGAAGACCGACTAGTTTTGATCAGCAGGAGTATTACTATGAAAAGATTATTCGCCCTGATAGTTTTCGCGCTGGCGTTAGCGCCGGTTGCAAGCTACGCCCAGGAAGCGGCGGCAACCCCGAGCGTCACTAACGCCCAGGCCGGACACGAGTATTCTCCAGTAGTCGAGAAAACCGTTAACTATAAAAACTGGACGCTCAACGACCTCAAAGACAACAAGCCTGTCGATCTACGCTCCCTTGTTCAGGGCAAGAAACTCGTGATGGTGGTTTACTTTGCGCCGTGGTGCGGTAACTGGCGCAATGAAGCGCCGGTCGCCGCCAGGCTGTATGAGAAGTACAAAGATCAGGGATTCGCGGTCATTGGTGTTAGCGAATACGGCACGCGTGAGTCAGTCAGTACCTTTTTTGGGCCAACGGGCGCGCCCTACCCGGTGGTCAGTGAATCAGAATCGCGAGAAGATCGCGATAAGACGGCACACTACGGCTATCGCCAGGCTACCGGAGACACACGAAAGTGGGGCTCCCCCTATAACGTCTTTCTCGAACCAGCAACGTTGGCAAAGAGTGGGGACGTGGTAACGGAGAAAGCGTGGGTAGTCAACGGTGAGTTGATTGAAGCCGACGTGGATAAATTCATCGCCGAGCGTCTGAAGGCGACTACCGCTTCGGTGATCGTTCCTTGTAAAGAATAAGTGCTTTGCAGCGAGGCGTAAGGGGCGCACCGGCGGGTGCGCCCCTTTTCTTTTGTGATCGCAATTTCTTGACACCTTTCCTTAAGTGACACGGAGGCAGAACAGAATGGGAGCGTAATAGTGCGGCTTTGCCGCCGCACAGTGCGAAAAGGCTTCGCCTTTCCGACGCCTATTTTTGAATACTGAGGCTATGCCTCACACTGGAGGCACTGCCTCCGGAAATAATAGGCATCAACGGAAAGCCATAGGCTTTCCGCACTGTGCGGCGGCGAAGCCGCTTTACCGCGTTTCCCCGTTCTGTATCAAGTTCCCCCTACGCACCCTCCCTCCTTTGCGCGAAAGATGGCTCATTGCTACTATTGCCGACTCTTTTTCGGCACCGCAGCTTAGAGTACAAGCTTTAACTTGCGCCTTCTCGAGGCTGCCAACCTAAAGGTTGAACTCTGAACTTCTTGAAGGTCCTTAAAGATACTTAACCCTATGAAACTTCGTTTGCTTTATCACGGCCACTGTTTCGACGGCGTCGCTTCGGCCGCTACCTTCACGCGCTTTTATAAAGAACGCATCCACCCGGAAGCGGAAGTTGACTACGGCGGTCTGCTGCACCGGCCGGGGAATTTATTTGATCTCAGTCAGTTTGACGGCGATGAAAACGCGATCGTGGATTTCAAGTATGCGGCCTCGGAAAAACTAACCTGGTGGTTTGATCATCACGAGTCGGCATTTCTGACCCCTGAGGATGAGGCACACTTTCGCGCCGACAAATCGGGGCAAAAGTTTCTCGATGCCACGCGCAAGTCGTGCACGGAATTCATTGCCGACGTTGCGCGCAATGAATTCGGATTCAACGACACGCCGCTCGAGTTGCTGGTCCATTGGGCGCACATCATCGACGGCGCGCTCTATGAATCCGCGGCCCAGTGTGTGGAACTGCAAGAACCTGCCTTGCAACTGATGCAGGTGATCGAAGCGGACCCGGATGACAAGTTTATCGAACGGGTTATTCGGGAGCTTACGGTCAATTCGCTTGACGAAGTCGCAACCGGCGACGAGGTGCAAAGACGTTTCCAGCCGATTCTTAAACAACATCTGGAGACGCTGGAAGTAATTCGTCGCCAGGCTATTTTTGCAAACGGTGTGGTCCAGTTTGATCTGGTTGCTGAGGGTTACGAAGGCTTTAACAAATTCATTCCCTATTACTTCTACCCGGAGACCACCTATAG
>DASXQM010000014.1:0-7041 GCA_036507195.1 Pyrinomonadaceae bacterium
GTAGACATTCTTTTTTTATCTGACACAGCAAACGGAGGTCTTGTTTCATGTTATCAATCCGAAAAACGGTGCAGGTATTCCTGAGCATTGTTTTCCTCGCAATCGCAGCAGTCGCCGCGCCGTCTGTGAAATGGACGGACCAGCAGGCGAAAGACTGGTATGACAAACAGCCCTGGTTGGTCGGGAGTAATTTCAATCCCGCGAGCGCGATCAACGAACTGGAGATGTGGCAAGCCGACTCTTTCGATCCGAAGAGGATCGATCTGGAGCTAGGCTGGGCGCAGAGTTTAGGAATGAACACCATGCGCGTCTACCTTCACGATTTACTGTGGCAGCAAGATGCGGAAGGCTTCAAGCGGCGCCTGGACACGTTTCTTAGCATCGCGGCGAAACACGGGATCAGGCCAATCTTCGTGCTTTTCGATTCGTGCTGGGATCCCGATCCGAAACTGGGTAAGCAGCGTGCTCCGCGTCCGGGCGTACACAACTCAGGCTGGATGCAAAGCCCCGGTCGAGCGGCGCTGCAAAACCCGGCCGAGTATCCGCGGCTGGAGGCTTATGTGAAAGGCGTCGTCGGCGCGCTCGCTCATGACCGACGGGTGCTGGCGTGGGACATCTGGAACGAACCGGACAATACGAACCAGGGCAGCTACGGACATCTGGAGCCGAAGAACAAGGTCAATCTAGTGCTGGCGCTGTTACCGAAGGCGTTCGCCTGGGCGCGCGCGGCTGGGCCAGAGCAGCCGGTAACGAGCGCGGTCTGGAAGGGCGACTGGTCCAGTCCGGAGAAGATGGACGAGATGGATCGTTTACAGATAAACCTTTCCGATGTCATCACCTTTCATAACTACGATTCTCCCACTGAACTTGAGAAACGTATCAGGTGGCTCAAACGTTACAACCGCCCACTCATCTGTACCGAGTACATGGCGCGCGGCAACGGCAGTTTCTTTATGGGCGGGTTGATGGTCGGCAAAGTTCACAACGTCGGTATGATCAACTGGGGATTAGTGCAGGGCAAGTCGCAAACCCACCTGCCCTGGGATTCGTGGGAGCGCCCCTATGTTGATCGCGAGCCCTCGATTTGGTTTCACGAAGTCTTTCGCACTGACGGACAGCCTTACATCCCGGAAGAGGTGGCGTTCATCAAGCGCATGACCGGAAAGGTTAAAGTCCCGGCAAGCAACCGTCGCCGGGCGACAGCATCGAGATAAGGTCGCGCCGGTTCGAGTGAATTATGCACTACGGAAGCCTTACGGGGGCTGGTGCCGGAAGGTATTACCATGGCGCAGATGGCTCTGCGCTGGATTCTACTTCGACGCGGTCAGCGCGATTATTCCGGGCGCAAGTAACCCCGGGCAAGCGCGCGCAAACGTCACTGCGAGCGAGCTAGTTAAGCGTAAGTCGCTACTAAAGGGCTGGTCGGATAGTGGCAGGCTTTGAAACCGAAGAGTAACCAGTTCGAAATATAGGACGACAGCAATGAAAACATTTGCAACGACAACATCACTATCAACCAGAGTACTGGCGCTGGTTTGCGCGCTTGGTCTCGTCATCGTCCAGGCGCAAATTGCCATCGCGCAAACCGGCAACATCACTGTGCAGGTCGACAAGCCCGGCGCGGCTATTCCCAAAACACTCTTTGGCCTTTTCTTCGAAGACATCAACTTTGGCGCTGATGGTGGGCTCTACCCTGAGCGCGTGAAGAATCGTTCGTTCGAGTTTCCCAACCCGATGATGGGCTGGAAGCAGGTCGATCGCGGAGATACCAAGGGAGAGCTGTACGTTTTCGATCACGGATCGATCAACGACACACCGAATTCTCATTACCTGCGCATCAAGGTGGCGAACGCCGGGAAAGGTTTCGGCATTATGAACGAGGGCTTTCGCGGCATCGGCGTGGAGAAAGGCGCAGAATACATCTTCTCCATCACGGCGCGCCGGGTCGATGGCGCTTCCGCGGCTTTGCGTGTCGAAGTCGAAGACGATAGCGGGCGCTCTCAGGGCCAGACAAAAGTCTCAGGCTTTACCACAGACTGGAAGACCTACACCTCCAGCCTCCATGCCACCGAGACGAATAACAAAGCACGCCTCAGTCTGCTGCTCGAGGGAAGCGGCACGCTCGACATTGACATGGTCTCGCTGTATCCGAAGCAAACCTGGCAGAATCGCGAGAACGGCTTGCGTTACGATTTGGTCAAGCTCTTGAAGGAGATGAAACCCGGCTTTCTGCGCTTTCCGGGTGGCTGCATCGTCGAGGGCAGATATCTCGACCAGCGTTACCAGTGGAAGACGACTATCGGAGACCTGGATGATCGCCGGCTGATCATCAATCGCTGGAACCAGGAATTCAACTGGCGCCAGACGCCTGACTACTACCAATCTTTCGGCCTCGGCTATTTTGAATACTTTCTCCTGAGCGAAGACATCGGCGCAGAGCCGCTGCCGATCCTCAATTGCGGCATGGCCTGCCAGTTCAATTCCAGCGAACTGGCCCCCCTCGAAGATCTCGATCATTACATTCAGGACGCAATCGACCTGATCGAATTCGCCAACGCCCCGGTGACCACTGCATGGGGGCAGAAGCGCGCTGAGATGGGACACCCGGCACCGTTCAACTTGAAGATGATTGGCGTCGGCAACGAACAGTGGGGTCCGCAGTACATCGAGCGCTACGAGATATTCGCCAGAGTGCTGAAGGAGAAGTATCCGAATGTTGCCCTTGTCTCGAGCGCCGGACCGTCTCCGGATGGAGAGCGCTTCGACTTCTTGTGGGGTAAGTTGCGCGAGCTGAAGGCCGATCTCATTGACGAACATTACTACATGGCGCCGAAGTGGTTCCGCGACAACGCCGGGCGCTATGACAATTACCCTCGCACCGGCCCGAAAGTTTTCGCGGGTGAATACGCGGCGCAGAGCGTCGGCATCGCCAGCCCTGACAATCGCAACAACTGGGAGTGTGCGCTCTCCGAAGCTGCCTTCGTGACCGGCCTCGACCGTAACGCCGACGTGGTGCAGATGTCTTCGTACGCGCCGCTCTTCGGGCACCTGGAGGCATGGCAGTGGACACCCAACATGATCTGGTTCGACAATCTTCGCTCCTATGCCACGCCTAATTACTACGTCCAAAAACTGTTCAGCGTGAACCGCGGCACCAAAATTTTGCCGGTTTTGGTAAACGGCTCTACGAAAAACGGACAAGATGACCTGTTCACCAGCGCGTCGCTGGATGAACCCGCCGCTGAAGTTATCCTGAAAGTGGTGAATGCTGCTCCCGCGTCAAAGGAGATACGCATAAATCTCGGCGGGGCCAGGAGAGTTGGCAAAATGGCAAAGGTATTCGTCCTGGAGAGCTCCGACCTGAAGGCGGAGAACAGTTTGGATAACCCGCTGAAAGTTGCGCCAATCGAGCGCCCGTTGACAGTACCGGCAGGTGAGTTTGCGTACACGTTTACGCCCAATTCGCTTACCGTCATCCGGGTCGGGGTTGCGGGCAGGTGAGCGAAAGACGGTCGTGAACGCGAAAATGTTTTTAACGCGTGCGCCGCTGCGGGATAAAGCGGCGACTGGCGGGGTCCCCGGCGCGTCAGTCGCACTGGGGTGCTCTCGTCGCCGCACTCAAAACGGGGGCATTATCAAAACTAAATTACTTCAGCATCTGCAAATGAATTCAAGTCGATTTCGGCGAGCATGTTCTGTCGTGATGGCAGTGGTCTTATCGAGCGCAGTTATTGTGCAGGCCTCTCTCGTTGGCGCGCAGACAAGCCAGACAGCAACCATAACGATCGACGCGCGCAGGGTCGAGAATCGCATTAGTCCGCTACTCTACGGCCAGTTCCTCGAATTCATGTTTGAGGGAATGAAGGGAGGCTTGCACGCAGAACTGATCCGCGACCGCAGTTTCGAAGAGGCGCCGAACGTTATCGGCCTGTCACGCAACTGGGACCGCTACCCGGATGACCGTAACGACGATTATGCGCTGGCCTTCCTGTGGGACGCTGACGCTGCTTATCCGCCGCAGCGGAAGCTGAAGGTTGAGACCGGCGAGCGCGACACGAAAGAGCACTCGTTGCGCGTGGACGCTCGCGACGGAGTGATTCAGCGCCACGGGTTTTACCAGGCTCGCATTCCGATCCGCGCCGGTCTCGAATATACAGGTTACGTCTGGCTCCGGGGCAGTGATTACAGCGGCGCCGTCACGGTTGCGCTGGAATCAGATGTCAACGAGGGCGAGGTTTACGCGTCGGCGGATCTCCAAACGGTCGCGCATGAATGGCGCAAACATGAGTTCACCTTGAGGCCAACGAAAAACGACCCACTCGCGCGCCTCGCCATCCTTTTCCCGGGACGAGGCCGGGTGTGGGTGGATCAGGTCTCGTTACTGCCAGGCGATGCCATGCCTGGTGGCGTGCGCCGCGACGTCTTTGAAAAAATCAAAGCACTCAAACCGGCTTTCATCCGCTGGCCCGGCGGTAACGTCGCGCAGGACTACCGCTGGCTGTGGGGCGTCGGGCCGCGTGACGAGAGATTTACGTGGGCCAACCTCTCGTGGAAAAACGAACCGGAGTCGAGTGACTTTGGTACCGACGAGTTTATTCTTTTTTCCCGTGCCGTTGGGGCTGAACCTTCGATCACCGTGAATGTGGAAGGACGCGGCGCGAGTGTTGAAGAGGCGGCGGCCTGGGTCGAATACTGCAATGGACCGGCGACTTCGAAGTATGGCGCGCTGCGCGCAGCCAATGGACACGCGACGCCCTTCGCAGTCAGGTTTTGGGAGGTGGGCAACGAAATCTGGGGTGACTGGGTGCGTGGCCACTCAGACGCCGATAACTACGCTCGCAATTACATGCGCTACGCCAGGGCAATGCGCGCGGTCGACCCTTCAATCAAGCTCATCGCTGTCGGCGACAACAACATGAATTGGAACCGCACGGTTCTGCGCGCGGCGGGAGAGAACATTGACTACCTGGCGATTCATCACTACTACGGTCGGCGAGAAATGGCGGGCGATCCGTTGAACCTGATGGCGCGTCCGCTATTCCTCGAGCGCTTCTACGGGCAGGTCGAACAATTGCTCCGTGAGATCGTCCCCGGTGGTCGTATCAAACTGGCAATTAATGAGTGGGGACTGGATCTTCCAGTTGAACGACAGTATTCGCTGGAGTCGGCCCTCTATGGCGCGCGGCTGATGAACGTTTTTGAGCGGCGGGGCGATGTGGTTGAGATGAGCGCCGTTTCTGACCTCGTTAACGGCTGGCCCGGTGGCATCATCCAGGCAAACAGGCAGGGACTTTTCGTCTCTCCGATCTATCTGGTTAACCAGCTTTACAGTGAGAGCCGCGGGGATGAACGACTGGCTGCCAGTATCAGTAGTCCGACGTTTGACACGAGCAGGGAAGGGAAGAACGTGCCTTACCTCGATGCAGTTGTGAGTCGCACTACTGATGGTAGAAATATCTTCATCAAGTCGGTAAACACCAGCCCGACAAGCGCGTTAGCAACCACCATCAGTGTTCAAGGAGCTATCCCCGCGGACCGGGCGGAAATAAAAACGGTCACTGCTGCTTCGCTCACGGCTGCGAACGATTTCGTACGGCCAGACGCAGTGTTGATTAGGAGCGCAACGGTGCGCAGCGGGCGGAGCTTCGTCGTGACGTTGCCAAAACATTCGGTGTCTGTAATCACTCTCAAAGTGCGGTAAGAGGGAAGTGAGGGTTTTCTTCAGCCGCAGAATCACGGCTTGTTTGCGAGGTCGCGCAGTCTTTGTGCAGCCGATTCCGGCGTAATGTCCCGCTGGGGCATTGCCAAAAGCTCACATCCAACCATGAACTTACGAATCGTCGCTGAACGCAGCAGCGGGGGATAGAAATGCCCGTGGAAATGCCATTGGATGGGCCCGGCCGTCGGTCGGTCGTTGGTGAAAGCCCATCGAATAAGGAAAAGAAACTTGAAATAGCTTGTCGTAGCTGCTGGTCAGGCGCTTGAGAATGTCGGCCAACCCGCGTTCGGCTGAGTAATAGAGAAACAGAAGAGCCGCGAGCGCCTGATTCTGAGTTGAGGCCGCCACCTGTCGTTTGACTGCGAGATGCGTGAGGAATGCGCTGACTTCGGCAGCTCCCATCTCGGTAGGGTGCCGCTTGCCGTGAAATGGGATGTATTGTCTAATCCAGTTGAGGTAGGCCTCTCTCACCTAATAAGAAGTTGGGCGGACAGCGCAGATCGCAAACCGTGAAGACATTCGTCGCTCAGACTGCTGACCAGTGGCGCAAATGGCTCGACGAGCACCACGACTCCGAGTCCGAGGTGTGGCTCATCTTCTATAAGCTACACACGGGCGTGGGATCGATAGCGTACTTGGACGCACTCGATGAGGCGCTGTGCTTCGGTTGGGTGGATAGCCTGGTCAAACGCTTGGACGAATCTCGCTACGTGCGCAAATTTACGCCGCGGAAAGCGGATAGCCGGTGGTCGACGATTAACCGAAAGCGCTACGCGGCATTGAAAGCCACCGGCAGGTTGAAGCCAAGTGGAATCAATCGCCCTCCGACGGACCGCAGCTATGGTCCACGACCGCCACGGTTCCAAATGCCCGCAACGGTTCCACGGTACCTTCAGGCAGCACTAAGGAAACAGCCGGCGGCATGGCGGTACTTCGAGGGGCTGCCGCCCTCACATCGGCGACGGTATATCGGCTGGATCGAATCCGCCAAGCGCGAGGAGACAAAGGCCAGACGCTTGCAGGAGGCGATTCGCCTCCTTACTGCTGGCAAACCGCTGGGACTCAAGTAAACAGCCGCCCAACAAAGGCATGCAGCGGATGCGCAACTAGCATGTCTCTCATGCAAGGCTTGTCGCTGGCGGCGGTTCGTGCGCGCCGCTGATGCCCAGCGTTCGGCGATCAGTATCTGACCCTACTGATGGATCTCGGCCAGCTGTGGTGCTGAAACGGACGAAGTTTGCAATGCAGTCTGTGGCGAGCAAGGAGTCACCATGAAACAAGACTTCCCCGGTGCAGTACCCGAAATACCTGTCAGTAACGTG
>DASXQM010000015.1:0-7264 GCA_036507195.1 Pyrinomonadaceae bacterium
GCCGCGATTTCAGATTTGGGGCACAGCATGCCGTGCTTGTTATAAATCAAGCCGCGGATTAACGCGGATGACACAGATCAGAAATTTAGTTTAGTTCTGATCCGTGTAATTCTGCGTCAATCCGCGGCTGCTTCAGTGGCCATGACTAGTTCGCAAAGCGTTGCCGGTATTCACCCGACACGATGAACGCCTTGACCATTTCCGCTTGTTCGAAGTTGCCACCAAACTGATTCAGCTTGTTCAACCAGAATTGGTAGCCACTCGCATCCGGATCGCGGCGCAGATAGCCAAAGTATTCCATCATCACAAACATTTCGTTGCGCTTCGCGTTTACGAATCGTTCGTTCTCGGCGATTTGCCTCAGCACGTTAGCACGCGTTGACGTTCCGCTAGTTAGACCATTCACCAGCGCAGTGCGCTCGCTCTGGCTGAAGCTCACTCCACTGTGGGCGATCAGCGCATCTACATAGGCATCATTTGGGAGATCCCCGTAAGCAGCGCGGAAATCCGCACGTTGTACCCAGGCGTCGACAAACGCTTGCTTGTTCGCTGCTAAAAGCTGCGCCCAGTCGCCACTGCCTACAACCACACCACGCGCGACAGTTGCCGTGTCAGGCATGAACTCCGCATAACGTGGAGCCCGCCCGTAGCTGGCCCGGTAGAGTCCATCAACCAGTCCGCCTGTCTGTTGAAACTCTATGGACAGGAAGTAAGCCGCGCTCACATTGATCGTTCTACGCTCAACACACGCCGCGTCAGAGCCGCACGACGATATCTGATCGCTCCAGAAGTTGAAGCCGGCTTCATCCGGTTCCCGACCGAGGAAATCCAGATAATGCTGCCGCACAAAATAGTCCGGCGTATCGATCGCATTACCGCTAATAACGGCATCTCGTGTGGCGGTGAAGACCGCGTCAGTCTTATTTGCGAGAAGCGAGAAGGAACGCTCTGCAGGACCGAAGTGATAGTTCACCAGCGATGGAGTAACAGTGTAGAAGTTGTCGGTATCGACATTGGAGAAGCGGTAGTTGCCGTTGCTGTCGGTGATAACCCTGGCCGACCGCGCGCCGCTCAAGTTCATCGTCACACCGGCCAACGGACTCCCGTCGGACATGGTGACCGTGCCGCTGATGTTTGCCGGCGCGGCAGTCGGGTTTCCTGGAAGCAACTTCTCCCACATTCCTCGCCCGTGCGTAGCTATCCTCAATATGCGACTGGTCGGCTGAATTGCCATATCGAACACAGCCACGCGCGGAAGACCGTCGCCGAACGGAAGCCAGGTTGCACCTCCATCACGCGAGTGATAGACGCCGATGTCGGTTCCCGCATACAAAACGGAAGTGCCCAGGGGGACCACCGTCGGGTCACTGGCATCAACGGCGAAGGCGTTGACAGGGATGTTCGGTAAGCCGGCGGCGCTATTTCCAATCACAGTCCAGGTCGGCGTCGCCGAATTCAGGTTAGTCGTCCGCCATATCTGGCCTGCCGTCGCCGGGTTGGTATAGTAAGCCAGCGTAACGTAAGCCGTATTCGAGTTGGTGCGGTCAATTACCACCCGTCCAATGTGACGATTCGCGGTGCTGCCGGTCGCGTTGGTCGGAAAAGGGAAAGCCGTGTTGGTGAGTGTGGCGGAGCCGGTGGTGGTGGCAAAGACGTTCCCGTTGCGCATGCCGACGATGCGCACGTTGTCATTAGTCGGCGAGATGCCAATCGCAGAGACTGCCACGCCTGCTATCAATGGGTTCTGACTGACAATGACCATCGTATCGCCGCGGTCTGTAGAACGGTAGAGCTTATTCGTGCCGAAATAGAGAGTGTTGGGGTTTCCAACTCCTCCCGGCCCCAGCGCCATCGGTGCATAGAAAAGCACAGTGTCGGCGAGAACAATACCATTGGCAGCGTCAAAGGCGGTTCCATCGCAAGATGGAGTCGGGTCTCCGACCTGTCCCGGATAGACGCCGCGAAACTCCCAGGAGTTTTTCACTAGAAGACATGAGCCCAACTCGGCCCGGTCGAAGCCTATCAAGCTATTGGTCTGGTTAAAAAAGGTATGGTACATCGCTTTTAAGTTTGCACCCGTGTCCGTCGCACTCTGATCGATGAGAGCGAATCCCCCATCTCCACCTTCCGCGCTGGTCCAATTGCCAGGGCTTGTTTGTTGAGCCTCAGTACCATTGTCCTGAGTGCCGCCGATAGTAAAGTTCTGATCGGTGGGGTGAACTGCCACACTTACAAACTGAAAAACTCCGAGCGGCGCGTTATTGTTGCTCGTCCATGGTGTCGCTGCGACCGCATCAATCCTGCTGTAGATGCCGCCGTCCTGAGCGAACCAGACCTTGTGTGGCGTGACGTTTGGGTCAATGAAGATGTAGTGTGCGTCGGCGTGCAGATTCGTGTCGTCGCGCGTGAAGGTCGTACCGCCGTCGGCTGAACGCTGCAAGACATCGGAACACGTGCCGCGAGCGTTCCCACCAAGGTACACGACGTTCGCATCAGTAGGATCAACTGCAATGGGATTGTCGTAGGAGCACTGGCCACCGCAATAACCCTCGGCGGCTGGAAGCGGGACTGACCAGGTTAAGCCGCCGTCAATTGATTTCCTAACTCGACCAGATTCAGCGCCACAGCCGGCGCCGACCGAAGGCTCGTTAGTCGCCACATACGCGGTCACAACTGCTCCTACTTTGTTGATCGCCAGCTTCATCACCAGACCGTTGAAACCGGGAAACAACGTCTGCGTAAAAGTTGGCGTTGCGGCAAGCGCGTTCGTCGACCGCATTATGACGCCACCGGTAGTTGTACCGGAGGTCGAGACCAGTAGAATCTGATTCGCGCCGCCATCGAATCCCGGGTCGAGCACCATGTCGAATATGGATGTGTTGCCGGTGCCGGGAGCATCCAGACTGCCATCGGTATTGACTATCAATTTGCTGAAAGTGACCGATGCAGGGGCGGCGGTTGCATTGGTCGAGCGGAAGACGCCGCGCAACGCAAGCGGAGGAATGGTGTTGCTCAGCGCGTTGCCGCCCGCTCCCGCTATGCCGGTTGCTGTCGAGACAAAGATGTTTGCAGCATTGGTCGGATCAACCAGTATTTTGGTGATGCTTCTTCCGGTAAAGCAGTTATAAGTGATGGCTGTCGTGGTGCCCGTGGTAATTGACGGGTTGATCGGGCCGTTAAGCACTGGCGTGGTCTTCGCATTGTCTATGCGGTAGACGCCAACACCAAAAAAGCTATCACCCGAATTGTTAGGCTCGCCCGTCCCGACATAGAGCGTGGTGGGGCTGGAAGGAGCGAGAGCAATCGAGCCGATAGCCAGCGACTGGGCGGTGTCGAAGATTGCAGTCCAGCTGAGGCCCCCGTTTGTAGAGCGCCACACGCCACCCTGCGCCGTTCCCAGATAGATAGTATTGGAATCGGTTGGGTCAACGACAACAGCTGTCGCGCGCCCATTAACCGTACCTTCCAAGCCGCCCTGATATTGTCCATTGGCGAGCGTAGTTGGACCGAGCTCAGCCCAGTCGGCAAAGGAGAGCGGCGCGTTTGGAGCTGTTGCTGTTTTTGCGGCAGCCCTGATTTTTTCCATCTGCTCGTTCATCCGATTTATTGCTTCGCTGCGCCTGGCGCCCACGGCGAAAGGACGTTCTGGGTCAAGACCACGCAAATTAGCAATGTATTCATCTCGTAAGCGGTGGTACTCTTCCTCGTCAATTCCATTCCGCAAAGATTTTTTCGCCGGCAGATCTGGATCGTTAAAATCTTCCTGGTCCACCTCGACGATCTTTCCGATAAAGGAATGCGATCGGCTTAAACTCAAATCAATCAAAGGCGGCTCCGCCTTATCCTGGCGGGATAGCACCGGTGTCGGCGCCGTGCTTCGGTTCGGCGCGCGCGTATCCGGCGCGCCGGCCTTGCCGTCGCTCTTGCCAACCTGTGACACAGTCGATCGGCGCTTGTCCTTACTCGCATCTACTCGAGAAGCGAAATTCGAGGTCAGCAGAAACGCAAATACCGCAACCACTGCGATAAGTAAGGCCGTTCTTTTCATTACTTGATTCTCCGAATGCAACCGTTGATTAATAGACACGTTGGCGCAGTAGAAACCAACTCTATCCAGAAGTCGTCTGGAGATTTCGAGTTAGTGTATCGATTGGGGCTGGGATCTTATAGGGCGACTATCAAACCGAAAAACTCGCGTTGGTATCCCGAGTTCAAATAGTGTGCGAAGCCGCACAGAATGTAGACTGGCAGCCAACAGGTGTCAAGAAAGATGCCGTCAAAATACGAGCGTCATTTGTTTTTCGCTTTCGGCAGTAGTTGGGGTATTACAAAAAAACAACGGCGGCGAGGATTGCCAGAGGTTTGGGTAAAAGGACAATAGGCGGCACAATGTATAGAGAGTTTTTATCTTCTTTGACGGAGGGACTCATCGATGCCCTGGCTGGTTATAATGAGCTTCTTATTGCTGTCACATACTCCCGGTGCTAAACCATCGTGCTGCGCGTGCCTGCCGCAGGGAATCCAACCTACAGAGGTCGTCAACTACCGGGGATTGAAACCCTCTACGCAGAAAGGCAAGCAGGCGATTACGGTCCAAGAAAAACTCGCCAGCCTGAAGGCCCGTTGCAAAAAGGGCAAGTTGGTTGATGGCTCCGGAAAGCAAATCTACTTCTTCCGACTGCAGGGCTGTTGGGGTAATCCACCAGAGAACTACCAGGAGATCTTGGACAAGCAAAATAGGGAGTTGCTTAGACTGAAGAAGCGTTACACCGTAATAGAGATGACGTGTAATCCCTCTGGAGATCAAATCTCCTAGCAGACTGCTGAAAAACTGATTAGCCACAGAGACACGGAGACACAGAGAAAGATGAAATCAAAGAGGAGGCCAAGTTTACTGGCGTTTCTGATCAATTCTGATGTGCTTTTTCTCTGTGACTCTGTGACTCTGTGGCCGATTTCTCCTTTTTCAGCAGCCTGCTAGGGTTGTGGGGCCTCGATCAACTTCAGGATTACGCTTTCCTGATTGCGCTGCCGGCTGCGCAAGTCGTCGGCGCGGGCAAACATTCTCCTGGCCGCGTCTTTTTCACCTAGCTTCGCGTAGACCAGTCCCAGCTGATAATTCGCACGCAGGTCGTTAGGATCAAGTTCAACAGCGCGCTCGAGTTCGATCCGCGCCTCCGTAAATTTGCCCGCTTCGCGATAGGCGGCTCCGAGCGCTGCGCGCGCCGCCGCATGGTCCGGGCGTGAGTGAACGATCTGCCGAAAGATGTTGACAGCGGCGTCGCGGTTCCCTTCCTTCTCGAAACTCACACCAATCAGATACTCGGTGTCGGGATCCGCTTTGAGACTGAGACTGCGTTGAAGCGCCGCCCGCGCCTCCGTAATTAATTCCTGTCGGAGCAATGCAGCGCCGAGCAGATAGAAGCCGGAAGCATCCCGCGGTTGCAAGGCGACGTAGTTCCTCATTAGGCGCGCCGTCTCGACCGTCTCGCCCTTTCTCCAGCGCACCGCTGCCAGAGCGTAGAGATAGGCTGGTTGATGAGGATAGGTGCGGTGCAACTGTTCGAAGGCGGGTAAGGCATCAAGGAGTAGATCCATCTGCAGCGTTGTTACGCCAAAGTCATAAAGCACGGCAGGAGCATCAGGAGCGATGCGGCGCGCTTGCACAAGATGAGCAAGCGATTTTTCCAGCTTGCCTGTAGCGCGTGCCACATTTGCCAGTGCACGCAATGTCGTGACGTCATCAGGCTTAATTTTGATTGCTTCCGAAAGATGCTCCTCAGCCTTGTCATAACGCTTCCGCGAGGCATTGATTATGCCGAGCCCGTAGAGCACCGGAAACGATGCGGGCGTTTGCCGGCGAGCGGCCTCCAACAGAATAAGCGCTTGGTCGCTCAAACCGCCTTTGGCAAGAAGCAAGGCGAATTCTGCCTGGGCTTCTGGGTTGCTGGACCTGAGCTCGCTAAACTCGCTTGCCAGCTGGCGTGCTTCCTCAAGCCGATTCAGACCGATCAGCGATCTCAGCAATACAGGAAAGTAGTCGTCAGTGGCAGCAGAACGTGGAATAAGTCGCAGATACTCGAGCGCCTGTTGGTAGTCGCCCGTGTTTGCATGTAGCGTTGCCAGGTGTAGGTTGATGTCGGTCCGCTCCGGCGCTAGTCGGTGCGCTGACTGAAATATCTGCAAGGCCTCAGACGTTCGATTCGTTGTCAAAAGCAGCTTGCCGAGATTGAGTTGAACTCCGACATGAGTCGGCGCAGCCGCGCGGGCAAGGCGAAACAACCGTTCAGCTTCCACAGTATTCTGTTGCTGCGCGCGCACGACGCCAAGCAGATTGAGCGCGTCGGCATCGCTTGGCGACGCGGCAAGCACAGACTTGAGGAGACTCTCAGCCGCTGGTAGATCACCCTGACTAATTGCCTTAACCGCTTCCGCTAAACGGCTGAGATTGAAGTCAGTGCTATGCCCCGTTTGCGCTCGTACCAGTGGATCCGTAACGAGCAAGACCAGCAGCACGACTGCACTGGTAAATCTCGTGGCTCGGCGCGTCGGGGTGCGGCATTGGCGCGGTTTTCCTGAAGTGGTAGTCGGACAATGCATACCATTCACACCCGTCTTCATTTTACGGGAAATCTGACACCGATCAGTGTCAGTATAATTGAGGCCTTATATGGTTGCTATCCGTGGAACTCGGAAAGCTGGCGCGATGTAAACCGGAAGATGGGGCTAGGATGGTGGCACGACGTGTTGATAGTAATCCTGCCCAAGCGGTGCCCTGACGACTACTAGAGAGCTAGATACAGGTTTGTACGACCCGGTAGGATCAGGTAGTACCGGATTCATGGGACTTAAAATCTGTTGTCGAGAGGATTAGGTTGGCCGCCTCTAGTCAACGCAATTCTTGGTAAGGCGCTCACGGAAGAGTGATGCTTTAAGGCGTTTCACTGCCGGTCCATAACGCTGCCCTCTGAATACCTGCAAGAATCATCGGCCCCCCTGGTCATTGTTTAGTTGCAGCTCGGCCCAGAATCTTGTGCGTCGGTCACAGTCTGATTGGCTTCCCTTGGTTGGCAGCTTTAGAATGCCTCCCTCGAAGTCATTGGGGAGATGCTGGAGCGTTGCAAATCGTCGTGTGCAGTTTCCAACAGTTCGTTGTCGTCGTACCGGCGCTGGCTTTCGCGCCGTTTGGCATACCGGCGACGGTATTCTGGATCTATGTTTGTGCCCTGGTGCTTTTCATCATCGGCCTCATCAAAATTCTCGG
>DASXQM010000016.1:0-9355 GCA_036507195.1 Pyrinomonadaceae bacterium
TCCGCGCACTATGCGCACACTTCTTCTGCTGACACTACTGTTAGTTTGTATCCCTGCTTACGCCGCTGAACCTTGCACCAAAGCAACAGCCGACTGCACACGCTGGGTAAGTCTCGGCGGCGAATCGCGCTCGCTCGTTTACAGCACTTATCCGCTGGATAAAAAGAACGATCAAATCGTGCGCGCGCTGATTGTCGTGCACGGGCAGGGCCGCGACGCCGACAACTATTTCCGCACCAGCCTGGCCGCAACATTCCTGGCAAATGCCTTCAATGACACGATCGTGATCGCGCCACGCTTCGCATCGAACAATGGCACGGGATGCCGCGACACGCTGGGGGCGAATGAAGTGAACTGGCCGTGCGGCGGGGATAGTTGGCGGTCCGGCGGCACGGCGACGAACAACGCGAAGCTGACTTCTTATGATTTCATGGACGAGATTGTGCGCGAGTTAGCGAACAAGAATAACTTCCCGAATCTCAAAGCGATCGTCATCTCGGGTCATTCCGCCGGCGGACAATTCGCAACGCGCTACGAGATGGCTAACAAGATTCACGAAACGATCGGCGTTGTGATTTCATATGTGGTTTCAAACCCGTCGAGCTATTCGTATCTCGATCCCGAGCGGCCGTTGGGAACTAACAACGAGCTGCGACCGTTCGGTGACGCGCGGAACTGCACGACCTACGACAACTGGCCTTATGGTTTGAAGACCCGCACGGGCTACACCACTAGCATTCCTGACGATCAATTGAAGAAGCAGTTGGCCGCGCGGCCTGTGACCTACTTGCTCGGCGAGTTGGATGTGCTTCCGCTGGCAGGTTTTGATTCGTCTTGCCCGGCGATGGCGCAGGGCCCGACGCGTCTGGCGCGCGGACAGGCATACGCGGCTTACGTGAATGCGAAATACGGCGCGAAGCACCAGGTGGTCGTTGTGCCGCTGTGCGGTCACAACGCGCGCTGCATGTTCACGGCGGAAGTGGCGCTCTCGATTTTGTTTCCGAAAATGTGAATTTCTCTGTGTCCTCTGTGGTAAGAAAATAATTAACCACAGAGGACGCAGAGGAAACACAGAGGTTACTGAACGGAAAAATTCGAGCGCGGCTGAAGCGTCACACTCTTAATCACAACCTTATCCGCGGGTCTTTCTGTACCCGGCTGTGTAGGCGCGGTCATGATGATCTCGGCGTTCTTAATTCCTTCGATTACTCGTCCGAACACCGTGTATTGCTTATCAAACGCGGGTTGGCGTTTCAACGTGATGAACCACTGACAATTCGCGCCGTTGACGTCGCTGGTCCGCGCGGCCCCAAGTGTCCCGCGCTCGTAAAGGATGTCGCTGAATTCCGCCGGCACATTCGGATAAGGCGAATTGCCTGAGCCCCACACTGCCTGGTTCGTTCCCTTCGTCAGAGGATCGCCGCCCTGGATAATTCCCAGCTCGGGATCGACGCGATGGATTGCTGAGCCATCGAAAAACTTCTCGTTGATAAGCTTCTTGAATCGTTCGACGTGCTGGGGCGCGATGTTCGGATAAAGCTCGATGACGATGCGGCCGTAATCCGCGGTTTCAATCACGGCTACTTGCGAATCGGCGACTGGCTTGACACCGGTCTTGACGTTACTTGCCGACGATGGTTTGCCGTCAGAAGGCGCGCTGGTGTTTGAAGCAGTTTGATTGCAGGCAGTGAGAGAAAGAATTACCAGAGTAGCCAGTAACATTGGATGTGATCTTTTCAATATTGCGTCTCCCTTCAATGTAGCGGCGGGCAGGATGCCCGCGCACCGCAGGCAAGATGCCTGCTCTCCCAATCAAAACAATTTGTTGCTATCGAGCAGAATCGTGACCGGGCCATCGTTGACCAATTCGACCTGCATCATAGCCTGAAACCTCCCGGTCTTAACATCATCCAACGCCGAACGCGCCTGGCGCACAAAGAAATCGTAGAGCGGCTCGGCGATTTCTGGCGGCGCCGCGTCGATCCACGACGGCCGCAATCCGCGCCGCACGTCTCCGTACAAAGTGAACTGCGAAATAATTAGCAAACCGCCATCGACATCTTTGACGGAAAGATTCATCTTACCTTCTTCATCGTCGAAGATGCGCAACGCGACAATCTTATCGACAAGGTAGGCCGCCTCAACCTTCGTATCGTCACGTGCGATGCCGACAAGAACGACGAGACCCTTCCCGATCTCGCCGATAGTTTCTCCATCAACTGTAACTTTGGCGCGCGTGACGCGCTGCACGACGGCTCGCATTGCGCTTATTCATTGGATGACAAAATTGTAAATGATTACTCCCCGGACTTTGACAGGGACGCCGGATTTTAGAGTAGGGGTGAACTTCGATTCTTTCGCGGCAGCAACAGAAGCAGCCTGCAAAAGTGGGTGGCCGCCGATTGCATCAGCTGAAATAACGTTGCCACTTTCATCAATCAGAACTTCAACACGCACTTGACCCGACGCGTGCGCGCCGCGCGCCCCGAGGGGATAACTCGGTTGCGCGAGTTTCACAGCCCAGCCATTTACAATGCCGCCCTCAACGATTCCCTGCTCGGCTGAGAGTTCCGCCAGACGGCTCTGAATCAAAGCCGCTTTGTCCTTCTTGTTTTCGCTAGTTAGTACTATTAGACATCGCCTGAGCGCTTCTACAAGTTCGGCGTCTTTTATTCCAGCCTGGTCGTACAGCTTAATCGCCTGCTCATATAACGGTTCAGCGGTCGAAAATGCTCGGTTTAGACGGTATGCCTCGGCCGCCCAGTAAGCTGCTCGCGCGATTTCGACATCTGTTGGTTTCAGCAATTTCTGCTTGATATCGAGCGAGCGCGAAAAGAAATCTGCCGCTTTCTGGTATTCGCCCGCCTTCCTCATGAGGTGACCGAGTTCATCGAGTGGGCGAGTTAGCGCCATATCGGTCCGGCCAAAACTCGTTTGCGCAATGGTTAGCGCACGTTCGAACGAAGCTTTGGCGTCATCGGCCCGCAACATCGCGAGGTACAAATCGCCTAGATTAATCAGAGGAAGAATCAAATGAGAATCGGTCTTACCAAAGGCTGTCGTAACTAGATCGACGACACGCAGCGCTAGCGGCAGGGCTTCTTCGTACTTGTGCTCGCCATACAGCTTAACCGTTTTCGCATTGAGTTCGCGCGCCTCAGTCAGTTGCTGCGAATCATTTCCCTGTGGCGATTGAGCAGTTACTCCTTCGACGGCCACACAGAGGAGAATAAAGATTAAGATTAATCGCGATGTAAGCATCGATTCATTTTCGCGGTGGCTTACTCGGACGAATCTCGACGCGGCTTGGCAGCGAACGATCGTCGTGATGAAGCAGGTCGATGACGACGCGGGCAATGTCCGCCGGCGTTAGTTGCCAACTCTTTTCGTCACTCGGTGAGTCGCCGCCAAATTCGGTGTTCACCGAGCCAGGCATTATGTAGCTGACTTTTATGTTGTCGTGCCGCACTTCCTGCATCAGCGCTTCGCTGAAACCGTTCAAGCCAAATTTCGAAGCATTGTACGCGGCCATGCGCGGATGCGCGTTCACGCCTGCGAGCGAAGAGATGTTGATGATGTAGCCACCGCCGCGCTGCTTCATCTGGGGAATCGCTTCATGACAGCAGTAGAAGACGCCAAACAGATTCGTTTCCACCACCGCGCGAAATTCATCAGGCGATGTTTCGTCAACCGTCGTGCGAAACGTGCCGATGCCCGCGTTGTTCACCAGAATGTCGAAACCTCCGAGTTCTTTGACTGTGTAAGCGATCAATCGTTTGACCTCGTCGTAATCGCGAACATCGCAGCGAAAACCTATAGCCTTGCCGTTGCCCGATTGATTCAACTGCTCGACGGCTTGTTCGATCTCGGATTGATGGCGGGCACTGATGCACACCGAGACGGCTTCGCGCATAAGCGCTTCGGCAATACCGCGGCCAATGCCTTTCGTGCCGCCGGTGACGATGGCGGTTTTGCCATTCAGTTTCATCGATTCAGTGCATCATCACCAGACTGCCGGCCGGTGTGGTCTACACGGCATCATTCAGTCCTAACACTACGGACCTCAGCGGTAAAGTGTCAATAACACCGCGTCGGCAACTCCCATTAACGGTTCAGGCCGACACGCCCAAGCAGGTCAGTGAACCTTGGATCTGATCGGAGCGGCTCGAACAGCGACCGTGCGCTAGCTCTGGTTATCGTTCGATCCTGCGACCAGCGGATGAAGATTGAAGTGCACGCAGCCAGTGCTGGCACCTCATGCGCAAGAGCTTGTCGAAGAATCCAGGGAACATAATTTTAGGGCGTGCGGAATCAGGCCCAAAAGAATGATCCCACCTCGCAGCCAAGCCCCACACAACTATTGCCACTGGCGCCTCACCGGGTATACTGTGCCCACGCTTTCCACTCGCTTGAAGAACACCATCGTTTGAGCCGGCTTGAATCCTGTCAGGTGAGCGAGGGTACTTGATTGAGCCTGAAGACATCCATCATCACGCTCTTGGCGCTTGTCTGCCTGGCAGCGGGCCTCAGCGAGGCTGACTCGGTGCCGACAAACGGTGCGCAGCCGTCACCCACTCAGTACCTCCACACGGTATGGACCACTGAGAACGGCCTGCCGCAGAACTCCGTCAACTCAATCCTCCAGACCCGCGACGGCTATCTCTGGGTCGGGACCTTCGGAGGGCTGGCGCGCTTCGATGGAGTTAAGTTCACCGTCTTCGACACGGGCAACACCGAGGGCCTCAAGAGCAGCCGCATCTCCGCGCTGTTTGAAGATCACGAAGGCAGTCTCTGGATCGGGACGGAGAACGGCGGGCTGGCCCGCTATCGAGATGGCATCTTCACTACCTACACCGTCAAGGATGGATTGCCCAAGGACAGCATCGCCTCCATCTTCGAGGACCGGCAAGGCAACCTCTGGATGGGCAGCGACTCAGGGCTTGTCCGCTTCACTGGCGGGAAGTTTACTACTTACACGACCAAAGACGGATTACCCGATGGACGCGTAGGGCAGATCACCACTGACCAGCAGGGGAACCTCTGGGTCTGCACCCCCCGCGGGCTGGCCCGCTATCAGTCAGGGAAGTTTACCATCTACGATACCAAGGCCGGTCTGCCTAGTAATTACGTGCGGAAGGTCTATGCCAGCCGGGACGGAAGCGTGTGGGCGGGCGGCGCCAATGTAGGGCTGGTGCGCTTCAAGGATGAGGCCATCACCGTCTATACCACGGCCGATGGTCTGGCAAGCAACTATGTGCGCTTCATCAGCGAGGACCGCGCGGGCAACCTCTGGGTGGGAACCGATGGCGGACTCAATCGGCTGAGCGCCGCCGCACGCGACCAGGCGCGCCGTGGGTCCGCGAAAGAGCGCGCAGCGGCTTTCACCATCTATACCAAACAGGACGGCCTTCTCGATGAACTGATCAATTGCTTCGCCGAGGATGCCGAAGGGGATCTTTGGATTGGCACCAACAGCAGCGGACTGGTGCGCTTCAAGGCCAGGGAACTCACTGCCTACGGCCGACCCGAGGGGCTGCCGGCCGATGGCGTGGTGCCCATCACAGAAGATGCGGAGGGCGCCGTCTGGATTGGCATGACCTGCGGTGGCGTGGCCCGCTTCAAAGACGGAAAGTTTACCAATTACGAAGAGATTGAGGGCCAGAAAACCAATTGCGTTTGGTCGTTGTGCGCCGACCGCGAGGGCAATGTGTGGATTGGGACCTGGGACGGCGGGCTGACGCGGTTCCGCGATGGGAAGTTTGAAACCTACACTTCACAGAACAGCCATCTCTTGAACAACGTCGTGCTGGCCCTCTATCAGGACCGCGGGGGCGCGCTCTGGGTCGGCACCGGGCTTGGTCTCAATCGGTTTAAGGACGGCGAGTTCACCGCCGCCTACCGCCAGCAGAACGGCTTGGTTCACGACGACGTGCGCTTCATTACCGAAGACCGCGAGGGCGCACTCTGGATCGGCACCACGGGCGGGGCGAGCCGCTTCAAAGATGGCAAGTTCACCAACTACACCACCGACAATGGTCTTTCGCACAACTTCGTGCGAGCGATCCACCAGGACGCGGACGGCGCCATCTGGTTCGGCACTTATGGCGGCGGCTTGAACCGGCTCAAGGATGGAAAGTTCACCCGCTACACCACCAAGCAAGGGCTGCCCGAAAACATCGTCTCGCGCATTCTGGAGGACGAGCGCGGCAACTTCTGGATGACGGGCAACAAGGGCATCTGCCGCGTCAGCCGGAAGGAGCTTAACGACTTTGCGGAAGGCAAGACGACTTCCATCACGCCGATTCTCTACGGCACCGCTGATGGGATGCGCAGCAACGAGTGCAACGGCGGCGGGCAGCCGGCTGGATGGAAAGCTCACGATGGCAAGCTGTGGTTCCCGACGGCCAAAGGCGTAGTCATGATTGACCCGCAGCAGGTGGGAACCAACAGCCAGCCGCCGCCGGTCGCAATCGAGCAGGTTCTGATCAACCAGCGCGCAGCAGATGCGCGGCAAGAAATAAAAGTGCCGCCGGGCCAGAGTGAGCTGGAGATTCACTATACGGGCTTGAGCTTCGCCGTGCCGGAGCGGGTCAGGTTCAAATATCAACTTGTCGGTTTAGATCGGAATTGGGTAGACGCAGGGACGCGCCGGGCAGCCTACTATTCACACCTTCCGCCGGGCGAGTACACCTTCCGTGTGAGCGCTGCCAACGGCGACGGCGTGTGGAATGAGGAGGGGGCGCGCATCCGCATCACGATCATTCCGCCTTTCTATCGGACTTGGTGGTTTTTTTCGCTCGCGCTGTTGGGGGTGGCCGGAATGGTTATCCTGATGCATAGGCGCCGCGTCGCGAAATTGAAGCGCGCCCACGCTGCCCAGGAAGCCTTCTCTCGCCAGTTGATCGAATCGCAGGAGCGCGAGCGCCAACGCATCGCCGCCGAACTCCACGACAGCCTCGGGCAAAACCTCCTCATCATCAAGAACCGCGCGCTCATCGGCACGCAAACCTACCCTGACTCTGAGTCGGCCAAAGAACAGTTCGATGAGATCTCTGCCGTGTCATCACAGGCCATTGATGAGGCGCGCGCAATTGCCTACAATCTGCGGCCCCATCAGATGGATCGGCTTGGATTGACGAAGGCGATCAAGGTCATGCTGCGCAAAGTTGGCGAAGCTTCCGAGATTCGCTTCACGACCGAGATTGACGATCTCGATGGCGCCTTCCCGAAAGAGATGGAGATCAATCTCTATCGGATCGTGCAGGAGAGCGTCAACAACATCGTCAAGCATTCAGCCGCGACTGAAGCCGCGGTCGTGATTAAACGCCAGGGCCGCGTGGTGCAGGTCAAGATCGAAGATAATGGCCAAGGCTTCAAGCTCGATGCGGAGCGGGTGAGTGAGAGGGGCGAACGCGGCTTCGGTCTGACCGGAATTGCGGAACGGGCAGGCATGTTGGGCGGCCAGCCCATCATTCGCTCGACGCCGGGGCAGGGCACGACGATCTCGGTGACGCTTGAGAAAAGGGGAGAAAGGGACTAGGGGAGAAAGGGAGAAGGGGAGAGCGGGAGAATGAATAAGAAGAAGATTGTCCGACATCAGGAACTAGAAGTTTATCGCAAGGCTTTTGATGCGGCGATGCAGGTCTTTGAAATCAGCAAAGGTTTTCCTAAAGAAGAAACCTATAGTCTTACGGATCAGATTCGTAGGTCCTCACGCTCGGTGTGCGCCAATCTTGCGGAAGCGTGGCGTAAGCGTCGCTATGAAGCTGCGTTCGCCAGCAAGCTGAACGATTCCGAAGCGGAAGCGGCTGAAACCCAAACGTGGTTGGAGTTTGCGGTACGCTGCGGATATTTAAATCGAAACGTTGGCAAAGTCTTGTTCAAAACTTATGATGAAGTCATCTCAATGCTGGTCGCGATGATAAATAAATCGGACTCCTGGGTCTTACCATCAGGGCAGAAAGGAAAGAAGCGGTGAGAAACGATCCCCCTACTCCCCGTCTCCCCGACTCCCCTTCTGTGATTCGTTCCCGTCTCCCCCTCTCCCCTTCTCAGATCACAGTCATCATCGCCGACGATCATCCGGTCTTCCGCCAGGGTTTGCGTCAGGTGATCGAAAAAGACCAGGGTTTGAAGGTGGTGGCCGAAGCTGAGGATGGTGAAGCGGCGCTCGAACAGATGCGCGCCCATCAGCCGGAGGTCGCCATCCTGGACGTAGACATGCCCAAGCTTGACGGCTTTGCAGTAGTGCGAGCAGCACAAGCAGAGCGGCTGCCGACTGTCGTGGTCTTTCTGACCATGCACAAGGATGAAGACCTCTTCAATGAAGCGCTCGACCTCGGAGCCAAAGGCTACGTCCTGAAAGATTCAGCCATCACCGACATCATCGGAAGCATCAAGGCGGTGAAGAGCGGGCAAAACTTCATCAGCCCGCAGCTCTCGACTTATCTGCTCAACCGCCACGGGCGGGCGGCCTCACTTCACCAGCAGAAACCAAGCCTCAAGGATCTGACGCCGACGGAACGGCGAATCTTGCGTTTAGTGGCCGAGAACAAAACCAGCAAGGAGATCGCCCAGGAATTATTTATCAGTGTGCGCACGGTTGATAATCATCGCACCAACATCGGCAACAAGCTGGAACTGCACGGCCCGCACGCGCTGCTCAAGTTCGCCCTCGACCATAAATCAGAGTTGGCCTGACTTGGCGGGAGACCGCCGCAGGATCAGCTCCTCAATCACACTCCAGCCACAGAATCAGGCAACCGACTGGACTCATCCGTAGGCATCTACACAAATTTTTGCCGCGTAGCGGCTCACCGGAATCGGAACGCCCTTTCAACTCGTGTAGATACCCTGGGCCCTACCCCCCTCGGCTGGCATCAGCCTAGGTAATTTCACTTATCAAAATGGGTACAACTACTCATGACTAATCGTGAGGAATCCTCTATTCCACTCACGCCCACTTCGTTGCATATTCACGCCGTTACAGTACCGGGAGCGGTAGCGACCAGATTAGAACGATGAAGCTTTTGATTGTCGAAGACAACGAATCCATGCGCGGCTTGATGGTCAAACTGCTGTGTGATCTGGTCTCGAGCGTCCACGAATGCAGCGATGGGCGAGAAGCGCTCGCCGCCTACCAGGAGCATCGCCCGGACTGGGTACTGATGGACATCGAGATGGGGCAGGTGGACGGCCTGGAGGCGACACGGCTAATCACGGCCGCTTTCCCGGAAGCGCGCATTTGCATCGTGACTAATTACGATGACGAGGAGCTGCGCGAGGCGGCGCAGCGCGCGGGCGCCCGCGAGTATGTGCTCAAAGATCAATTACTCGACGTGCGGCGGGTTTTGAT
>DASXQM010000017.1:0-5647 GCA_036507195.1 Pyrinomonadaceae bacterium
ACACTTGCCAATAAATAAATTCTTTTCATCCGCGTCATCTAATCTTTGGAGGGACAAAATGCGCCGCTATAGAAACCTTCTTCCAGTGTCATTCGCGCTTGCGACGTTCGCACTCTTATTTGCTTCGTGTTCCGCCGGGAATTCCGACAACACAAGCACAACCGCTACCAGCACCGTGACACCGCCAACGCAAACGCTGACCGTGATTCCACGGCCGCAAAAGATTTTGGACCTAATGAAGGCGCGTGGCGAACAGGACGAGGCCAAGCCAGTCCTGAAAATCGTCTCACCCGAAAAAGATGCGGTCATCAACGGTTCGACAGTTGATGTCAAACTCAATCTTAGCGGCGATCTTAAGGGCTATATGCCACACAAGGATCCGGCCACTGGCAAGGGCAATCACATTCATGTCATTTTGGACAACCAACCTTACGAAGCCTATTACAAGCTGGGCCAGCCCTTTGAGTTGCGCAATGTGGTAGCGGGCAAACATACCCTGCGAGTGTTCCCATCGCGCCCCTGGCACGAGAGCTACAAGAATGAGGGCGCGTTCCAGATGGTGGCGTTTAGCGTGAAAGGTGGCGGCGATGCTTCCAAGCCCACAACCACCAACAGCGGCCAGACGATGGCGAATAACAACTCCGGCGCCAGTCAACCCGCGCCTCGCGAGGGCAAGGATGTCTCCGCAAGCACGGCTGGTGAGGTTGATCCTTCAAAGCCCCTGCTAACCTACAGCCGCCCGAAGGGTGAATACAAAGGCGAAGACGCCGATCCGATCATGATCGACTTCTGGCTCACCGGCGCAAAGCTGAAAGGCGATGGCGGCGAGTATCGTGTGAGATATGTCATTGATGACGACGATGCGAAGTATATCGATAAGTGGGAGCCTATCTGGTTGTCAGGTTGGATCAATGGCAAGCATACCGTTCGTCTCGAGTTGTTGGACAAAGACGGAAAGCCGGTCGAGAACGGTGGCTACAACACCACTAGCAGGGAAATTACTGTCGTGAAGTAGGGTTTAGAGTACGCGCTTTAGCTTGCTCGTTCACGCCACCGAGAAGGTTGGACTCTAAACTTACACCCTGCGGAGCTAAATAGTGCGACGACGCGAAATTGACGGATGCCCCATTGCCGGCGCGCTGCAAATGATTGGCGACAAGTGGACGTTGCTAATCGCGCGCGACCTTGCCGCCGGCCCGAGGCGCACGATGGAATTACACTCCGGACTATTTCCGATCAGCAGCCGCACTTTGGTAGCGCGCTTGCGAGACATGGTAAGAGACAAGCTCATCAAGCGCACAGACTTTGGTGGCAATCCACCTCACATCGAGTATGCGCTTACTGAACGAGGACGCGTGCTCTTGCCGCTTGTCGATGCCTTACGTCGGGTGGGCCAATCGTTGGATTGTAATCAATGTGAGGATCGGAAGAAGCACCTCGGGTTTTACTGCGAAGCCTGTCCCAAAAACTTGCAAACGCCTGAAGCTGAACCAACGTCGCGTCAAGCTCCCGCTCCGACACCACGCCGCCAAAGGGACGATTCGATTGTTTTGTTATAATTGGTAAGCCCGTTGCGGCATGTGCAACTTCGCTACGCTTCATTGGCGTTGGCGGTTGTGGCTAGCCGCGCCCTGCGAAACATCACGTAATCTATCCGACCAGTTACGAGGCTCCCGACGGCTGTGCATAACTGCCACGATAACCAACTCATGAGCCCGAGGATAGTAGATTACGCTGTAAGGAAATCCTCTAACCTTACAGTGTCGAGTGCTCTCAGAGAGCCGTGGCCAAGCGTCGGGATACTGGACAATTCTTTTTGTTGCTCTCTTGACTTCCTCTGAAAATCGAAACCCCAAACCTCTGCGCCGTTCATTGTAATATGCAATAGCCTCGTTGAGTTCCGTCCGTGCTGGAACTAAGAACCTTATCCTCACGTTGCCCTCTGTCGGTCTATCTCCTCAAAGACAGATTCGGCTGAGACGGCTTCTATTTCATCCCGTTCAAATGCTGCTACGCGATCTTCTGCTTCAGTCGCCCACAATTCCAGTACCCTTTGATCCGGAGGCTCCAGACTAGCAAGAATGCTGTCAACTAATTCGGCGCGCTCTTCCGGAGGCAAAGCCAGTACCTCCTGTAAAATTTCAGTTGTTCGAGCAGACATACTATTCACTCCCCTTTCAGTCTTCCTGAGCCCCATACGTCGCGGGGCGGTTGGGAATCATGCTGCCGTCTGGTTCAATGATGGCCTGATGATCTGGAGTTATGTGTTCGCCCTCAATCGTCACCTCGTCGCCGCCGGGCATAAATACCGGAAGATGATCCAAAAATCTTTCCGCGTCCAGCGCGGCCATGCAGCCCGTGCCCGCAGCTGTTACTGCCTGGCGATAGGTGGCGTCCTGCACGTCGCCACATGCAAAAACTCCGGGCACGTTCGTAGCCGTCGAACGATGCGAAGTTTTGATGTAGCCAACCTCGTCCATCTCCAACTGGCCTTTGAAAAGGTCCGTGTTGGGCTTATGTCCGATTGCGATGAAGACGCCGGCGCTAAGAAGAATGCGTTGCTCGTTAGTCTTTAAATTGCGCAAACGCACGCCAGTCACGCCAGCCTCCGGTTCGCCAAGAATCTCCTCGACCCCAGTGTCCCAGATAAACTTGATCTTCGGGTTTTGAAACGCTTTGTCCTGCATTATCTTCGACGCACGCAGCTTGTCGCGACGGTGAACGAGGTTAACTTGCGACGCATATCGAGTCAGAAAAGTCGCTTCTTCCATAGCGGTGTCGCCACCGCCCACTACTACCAGGTCCTTGTTGCGAAATCCTGGCAACGGACCATCACACGTGGCGCAAGCCGAGACGCCATGGCCGCCAAAACCATCCGGCACCTTAGCCTCGCCGGGGATTCCGAGCCACTTTGCCGACGCTCCCGTGGCGATGATCAGCGTCTGCGCATTGACGACGTAATCGTTCATCTCCAGCCTAAAGGGCCGCTCGCTCAAATCAACCTCGGTAATCCACGCCTCGAGAAACTCCGTGCCAAACCGTTCCGCCTGTGTGCGAAACGCAGCCATCAATTCCGGGCCCTGAATGCCTTCGGGGAAACCAGGGTAGTTTTCCACGTCAGTAGTGATCATTAACTGTCCGCCCGGGGTCGTCTGGTTTACTGCGTCTGGGGGCGCATCAATCAAAAGCGGCCTCAAATTGGCCCGCGCCGAATAAATTGCAGCAGTCAGTCCGGCTGGCCCGGAACCAATGATTACAACCTCTCTATCGAGTGTTTTCATGGCCATCGCTGTTTCTTTCGTTCCCTTTCCGCAGTCGAAAAAGTGTAACTAAATGCCCTAAAGTATAGCCTTTTCGGTTAGGCGTATAGTATAACTAGGCATACTAGAGTAGTCGAATCCGAGAGCTAGCGGCCTTACAGACAGAGAGAATCTCAGATAGAGACTAAGGCAAACGATTGAACCCAGGCATCGCTCCGCAAACAATTGAAACGATCGGCGTCATAGGCGCAGGCACCATGGGCCACGGAATTGCCCAGGTGGCTGCGGCCGCGGGCTACAAAGTTCTGCTTCGGGACCTTGATCGAGAGTCTCTGGCTCGGGGGATACAGGCGATCGAGCGCAATCTTGCTAAAGGAATACAACTCGGAAAACTTACCGAAGATGATCGTGATTCGATCCTGCAACACATCCGTGGAACCACCCACTTGGCGGAGATCGCCAATGCTGACCTGATCATTGAAGCCGCCCCTGAACATCTGGAATTGAAACGGGCAATACTTCGCGAAGTTGAAACGCACTCAAACAAGGCTTTTATTTTCGCCAGCAACACGTCATCGCTTTCAATAACTGAGATTGGCAGGGCTTCCAAGCGTCCTCAGAATATGGTCGGTATGCATTTCTTCAATCCGGTTCACATCATGCGCCTGGTTGAAATTGTAGTCGGCAGAGCGACCAGCGATGATACAGTGGAGATTGTTCGCCAAGTGAGTCACCGGCTGAAGAAGGAGCCAATCGTCGTTCGGGATGTACCAGGCTTTGCTTCCAGCCGTCTCGGTGTGGCGCTCGGACTCGAAGCCATGCGGATGCTCGAACAAGGCGTGGCCAGCGCTAAAGACATCGATACGGCTATGGAGCTGGGTTACAACCATCCGATGGGCCCACTGAAGCTTACGGATCACGTTGGATTGGATATCCGACTTAACATTGCCGAGTATCTCTACCGCGAGCTTGGTTCGGAAACCTTTCGCCCGCCGGAAGTTCTGCGGCGTCTGGTAAAAGAGGGAAAGCTAGGCAAGAAGACCGGCGAAGGTTTTTATTACTGGAGCAACTCAGGCAATCAGCAAACAGCAAGCAACAGTCCGCAATAACACCGATTCACGCGTTTGGCTGATAGCTGTTTGCTGATTATTGACTACTCATTTAGATGAATACGCCATACAACAACGAAGAACGACGCTTTGCCTTGCGGATGGCCCTGCGTCTGCCGATTGTCATTTCCGGGCGCGCGGAAGACGGCTCCGCCTGGAGCGAGCCAACCGAGACTGACGACATCTCAACCAGCGGCGCGCTTTTTCATCTGAATCAAAAGGTCAGCCGCGGCGAGCGTTTGTATCTGCGCGCACATCGCCCCGACGGCGCCCCCATAGAAGTGACTGCAGTAGTTATTCGTATTGCGCCGGCAATTTATGGAACTGCCCGGGTGGGCGTCCAGATTGCTGAGTCTGCCGAAAACTGGATGCGACTCTTTGTCTCGTGGGTCGCCGACGAACAACCTGCCCTCGAAGCTGGCGCCGATTCTGAGTCTTCCACTCCTGAGTAGGCCTCATAAAAGCCCTACTTTCAGGTGCAATTTGCCACCTCAGACACACGGAATCTGTATTTCTCATAAATTACACAAACCAGTTGTCGAGTCCGGGCAATCTGTGTAATCCTATTGTCTGCGGATTCTCACCGAGGCGTCTGGAACGACCACCGCTTTTCAGCCGCGCCCCAAGCGAACAATTCGGCTTTCCGGGAGGGACGTGATGAAACTGTGCCCACAGTGTGAGTTTATTTATGAGGACGACCAGAGCTTTTGCGATATGGACGGGAAAGAACTGGTCTACAATCAAGGCCCACTTGCCTTAGAGGAAGGGGCCCCTTCCCCGTCTCCGGAAGTTCACGAATGCGCTCCAATCCTGGCAATCCCGACGGCGCAACTGCCGCCAAGTCAACCAACAGGATGGCAGTCCAGAAGCTCAGCAGTCGCGGCTCTAGCCGGAATTATCTTAGCGGCGCTTCTCTTTGGAGTTTATTACGCCCGAACGCATCAGCCACGATCAGGCAACGCGAATCAAGGTTCTATTCAGTCTTCCGATCAGTCGAGCGAGCTAAGAACTCCCGCGCAGGAAGCGGCGCCTGATTTGGCCTCAGCCCCACTGGCGTCTGACACCACTTCGACCGAGCAGTCACCATCGGCGTCGCCGAATGAGGCGACGTCTTCGTCTCTCCCGATTTCCTCGACGGAAGCTTTAAGTAGCGGCCGTATGGCTTCTAATACTGCTTCCGCCGGAGGTTCGACGGCGAACAGTCGTGCCCCAGTCATCATCTGGCTTACGAACGGCGAGTCCATCAAGGCTGATGAGGCTTGGGAAAAAAGAGAAGGA